>JALOTV010000069.1 GCA_025457685.1 Opitutaceae bacterium | reverse complement strand
GCCGAGACCGCGCGCCTCGCCGACTTGCTGGCCCAGGCGCAAGCCATCCGAGCCGCCGCGCTTGCGCCAAGTCTCGCCCCGTCCCCCGCGCTCTGAATCGGCACCACCGCTGCGCGCACGACACCGCCCGCCGCCCTGCGAAAATGAAACCGCACCTCCTCGCGCTTCTTCCCGCGCTCCTCTCGTTCGCCGCCACCATGCCCCCCTCCCACGCTGCGGAAAATCCCTACACCGTGGATCGCGTCGACGCCAAGTCGCTCGCGGCCTCCGGCAACAACTGGATGGCCCATACCCGCTTCGGTATGTTTATTACGTTCGGCCTCTACTCCATCCCGGGCGGTGTCTGGCAGGGAGAGGAGATGGGGCGCAACCATTACGCCGAGTGGATCCGCACCCAGTGGCGCTGGCCCCGACCCGATGGCGGCATCCCCAAGGCCGATTACGACACGCTCTTGTCGCGGTTTAACCCCGCGCGCTTCGATGCCGACGAATGGATACGCCTGGCCGCCGAGGCGGGCATGCGCTACTTCGTCATCACGACCAAACACCACGACGGCTTCGCCCTCTGGGACTCCGCCGTTTCCGATTACGACATCGCCGCCACGCCCTTCGGCGCCCAAGGCCGCGATCTCCTCGGCGAACTCGCCGCCGCCTGCCGGAAATACGACGTGAAACTCGGCTTCTACTACTCGCACTGGCAGGACTGGGAACACCCCGGCGGCGCGCTCCCGCCCTGGCCCGAAAAGAAAAACGACCCGCCCTTGGTCCAGCCGACCGATGCGCAGTTCGAGGCCTACTGGAAGGGCAAGTGCCTGCCGCAGGTCGCCGAATTGATCGCGCGCTACCAACCCGCGATGTTCTGGTTCGACACGTGGGGCAGGGGAGCCCGCCACCAGATCACCGCCGCCCGCCGCGACGAGTTGATCCAGCTCATCCGCGAAAAAGCGCCGCACTGCATGATCAACGGCCGCATCGCCTCCCACGATCCCGCCGGGGCCGACTTCATCTCGATGGGCGACAATCAATTTCCCACCGCCGAAAAAGCGCCGAAGGTGCCCTGGGAAACCCCCGCGACCATGAACCACGCCTGGGGCTACCATCGCCTCGATTACCAGTGGCGCTCCTTCGACAATCTCCTGAATTCGCTTCTCACCAACGCCCACCGCGGCGGCGCGATCACGCTCAATGTCGGCCCGCTGCCCGACGGCTCCTTTCAACAAGCCGCCGTCCGCCGCCTGCGCGAGTTCGCCGCCTGGATGGCGATCAACGAATCCGCCCTGCAGCCTTCCCGCCGCAGTCCCTTCGCGCCCGGCGCCTTGCCCGATAATCTCCGCGCCACGCTGCACCCCGAGGGCGCCGCGCCGCATTTTAATCTTTTCGTGCTCACCCCGCTCCCGCCCGGCGAGCTCATCCTGCCGCAGCCGCTCTCCCTCCCCGAAGCCTCCGTCGCGTTTCGCGCCCAGGTTCTCGAAACCCACCAGTGGCTCGACGTGAAACGCGATGGCTTGGGCAACCTGGTCATCACCATCCCCGCCACGCTGGCGCAGATCGACCACCCGGTGATTCGCATCGGCCCGGCCACCTCCTTGCCCGCCCGTTACGAGGACGGCGTCGCGGTCGAACCCCTTCGCCCGGGGACCCTCGGTAAATAACCCCGCATCCCTTTTTTCAATGACCACACCCTACACCTCCTTCCGCGTTATGTTGATTCTTCTATCTCTGGCGCTGCCCGGCGATTTGCCCGCGGCCGGCGAGGTCCGACAAACCGTGGCGTCCGCCGCCATCACCATCCCCGAGTGCGAGCCGCGCGGCGGCCTGCCCAACTTCTTCGCCAAGCTCGAGGCCGGTGGCCCCGTGCGCATCGCCTACCTCGGCGGCAGCATCACCGAGGCCGGCGGCTGGCGCGTGCTCTCGCGCGAGTGGTTCGCCAAACAATACCCGCAGGCCAGGGTCGAGGAGATCCGCGCCACGATCTCCGGCACCGGCGGCGAGATGGGGGCGCTGCGTCTGCCCGCGCATGTGCTGCGCCACGATCCCGATCTGGTGTTCGTCGAGTTTGCGGTCAATGGCACCGGCGCCAACACGGCGCGCTCCATCCGCTCCATGGAGGGCATCGTGCGCCAGGTTCGCCGCCACGATCCGCGCGCCGAGGTGTGCTTCGTGTTCACGTTTTCGCGCGGCATGCTGAAGGAGCTGCAGGCGAATCGTTCGCCCCGCGTCGTCACCGACATGAAGACCGTCGCCGACCACTACGGCGTGCCGACCATCGATTTCGCGCCCGAGGTCGCTCGACTCGAGCGCGCGGGCAAACTCGTCGTCATGGCGCCGGCCCCGGAGAAGGATGCGCCCGCCGGCGGCCCGATCGTGTTTAGCACCGACGGCACCCATCCGCTCGACGCCGGGCACCGTCTCTATCTCGACGCCATCGTGCGCTCCGTGCCCGCGCTCAAGGCCGTCGGCCGCCCCGGCCCGCGCGCGCTTCCGGCCCCGCTGGATCCGGACAACTGGGAGACCGCCGCCCTGGTCGCGCTCGACGCGCCGGGCGTGCTGCGCAGCGCCGGCTGGCAAAAAATCGAGCCGCCCGACGGCACCGAAAAGCGCCAGCGCATCAGCCAGTATTTCCCGGGCGTGTGGGCCGCGACCAGGCCCGGCGAGACCTTGGCGTTTAGCTTCGAAGGCGTGGGCTTTGGCTTGTCCGGCTTTCGCGGACCGATGACCGGACTTTTCCGGGTGACCGTCGATGACCGCGAGCCGGTGGACGCGACCTTCTTCGATTCCTACTCCTATGCGGGCCGCGTCAGCCACAAGGCCTGGTTTTATCCGCATGATCTGCCGCGCGGACAACATCGGGTGCACATCGAGTTTCTCCCCGGCCGGCCGGGCCGCGCGGCCCAAAAGGAGGGCTCCGCCGCCGCCGCCGAGCCATCCGGGCCGGTGCTCCAATTCGCCGCGCTGCTCCTCGCCGGCTCCTTGGTCGAGTAGGGGAGGGGGGGCGTCGCAAGCGCGGCGTCAGAACGAGCCGCGCTTGATGAACACCGGGGCGACGCGCTCGAGCACCTTCTTTTCCTGATTGCCCGAGGCGATCTCCCGTATCCAGCGCACGGCGGACTCGGCGATGCGCTCCATGTCCTGCTGGATCGTGGTCAGCGGGGGATCGGTCAACTCGCCGTTCTGCGCGCCGTCGTAGCCGATCACGGATACGGTCTCCGGCACGGGCACCCGCTTGTAGGCCATCGCTTCCAGAAAATTGGTCGCCAGCCGTCCATCGGTCACGAAGTAGCTGCCGCGCGGTTCCTTATCCTTGTAGCGGTCGAGCAGCTTCAGCGCAATTTCCAGCGAGCTGTTGCTCCACTCGACGTGGATCATCGTGATCGAATCGAGCGGGCGACCCGCCTCCAGCCAAGTCTGACGGAAGCCGTCGATGCGGGCCATGATGCGCGGATTGTTTTCCGATCCGGCGTGATAGACCACGGAGGCGTGACGGTCGTCGCGCGCCAGCATGGCCTCCGCCGCGATGCGCCCGCCAAGAAGGTGGTCGGTCACGATGTTGGCCCGGTAAAGGTCGCTGTAGTTGGCGTCCAGGCCGATGACCGGCACAGGGAAGCTCGCAAAGGTTTTCAGGAAGGCGCGGCTGCTGTCGCTGTCCACCAGCACGATGTCGCAGTCTTCCCAGGCTTTTTCATCCGGCGCCCCGCCGCGCGGCACCAGATGGATGTGCAGATCGATATTGTGGTAACGGCACTCCCGGCTCAGCGCGTCGGCCAGACGGCGAAACCCGGAAAAGTAGATGTAGCCGTCTCCATAAAAAAACGCCTTCACCCGTATCGAGCGCAGGATGCTCGTGTAGACCTTGTCCGACACCGTGTAGCGTTTGTTCGGAAGGGCGTCCAACCACTCCTCTTCATGCAGCCGGCGCAGCGCCCGCCACACGGCGTTACGAGTGACCTCGAAGGTGTCGGACAACTTGCGCAAAGTCGGCAGACGCTCCCCTGGCTTTAGCCGGTGGGTCAGGATGTAGTCCTTGATCTTCTCGCTGGCTTCGTCCCGACGGTTCGTGTCCGAGCTGATTCTCGGGGGACGGGCGACGTGGTTGGCGAGCGACATAAACTACCTAACGCGATAATTCTGAAGCGATCGCAACTCGGAAAAGCTGCGTGCTCAAAAAAGGGTTCGACAAGCGAACAAAAATCGAACAAAAACAAAGTCAGCTTCTCGCACTCCTGTTTTCCTACTCCGCTTTAAACCCGTAAGTAACTTTAAAAGAACTGTAAGTGTAATTAGATCCGTATTTTAAATACGTTTAATCACCGCAGCATCATTGTCCTTTTCAACCCCGCTGGGCGGCCGTTTTCCCGGCGGGTTCAATTCGTCCTCAATAGCCTGCAAGCCATCTGCGACATCCGCCGTCCGGTCTCCAATCTACCCCCGTCATGAACTCCCATCGCTCCCAATACCCCATCGGCTCGCGGGCCTTTACCCTGATCGAGCTTCTAACGGTCATCGCCATCATCGGCATCCTGGCCGCCATCATCATTCCGACCGTTAGCACGGTTCGCCAGTCCGCCCAGTCGGCCCGCGCCCTGAGCAACGTGAAGCAGATCGGCTTGGGCAATCTGCTCTACGCCCAGGACAACCGGAACGGCGTGCTCGGCGAGGGCTGGAGCTGGGCCGACACCAACCACCTTTGGAATAACATGGCTCGTTACATTTCCAAAGACCCCGGCAACACCAACTCCGACAAGACCCGCCTCAACGCCGTCATCGGCGGCTTGGTGGACCCGCGCGTGCCGGAGAATCTGCAGCGCTACGGCAGCAGCCCGACCGACTCGTTCCTGACCACTTGGTCGTGCAACTACATCATGAACGTGATGAACGGCCGCAGCAACCAGGGCTTGGTCGAGAATCGCCCTTCTGGCGGCGCGCCCAGCTATCCGCGCAAGCGCATCATGTCCGAGTTCCCCGATCCCTCCCGCGTCATCTACATGGTGGGCGGCAGCTATCAGTTCAACCTGACCGACGCCGCCAACGAGGCGCTGCTCGCCGAGCCCACCGCCCGCCAGCGCATTTTCTATTACCACAGCAACAAGCGCGCTACCCCGGTCGTCTTTCTTGATGCGCACACTCAGATGCTGAAGTTCCCGATCGACCCCAAGCTGATCAACCCCAACGCGCCCTGAGTCGCGGCCGGTTGCGGCTTGTTCAGGACCTATCCCCGCTTCTTAGCGGTTCCCTCGCGTTAGTCTCTTCGGGCCGGCTTTTTAGTCGTGGCTCGAGGACGTTTTGCATCCCGCGCCGTCGATCTCCGGCGGCGTCGGGCCCCTTGCTGCTTTTTTTCCGTGCGCGGTCAGGCGCCTGCCTCGGCGCGATCGATCGTGACGGAATTTCCCCCAACCCCAGTCCAGCCCAAACCCCAGAATGAACCCCGCCCCCCATTCGCAACGCGCCGCCCACGCTCTGCCGCGCTTGTCTCGTTCCCTCGTCTGCTGCGTCGCCTGCCTGGCGCTCGCCGCCTCGGCCTCCTCGGCGTTCGCCCAGCGCGTCAACCTCGCCAAATACCAGGCCGTCACCGCGAGTTCGGTCAACTCCACCTACCTCGCCGACTTCGCCGTCGACGGGATCGTGAGCAACTACCACTCGCTGCGCTCCACCAACATCACCAACTACTTTTTCCCCGTAGAGATCACCTACCCGCGCCCGGTCACCATCGCCAGCGCGCATCTCTACACCGGCCTGCTCGACGCCGCCACGCCGACCCAGATCCTGCCGAGCTACCGTTACCAGTATTTCGACGGCTCCGCCTGGGTCACCATCACCACCGTCCAGAACAACGCCTCCCCTGAGGTGGCCACCGTCTTCCCGCAGCCGGTCACCGCTTCGCGCTTTCGCCTCCTCGGCATCAGCAACGGTAGCTTCACCGTCCGCGAACTCGCGTTCTTCCCGCCCAATCTGGTCGGCGGCGTCGAGCAGGGCTTCCCGATCGGCACCGACGTCACCCTCAACCTTGCGCGTCAGCGTCCGGCCATCTCTTCCTCGGCCCAGTTGATCAACCCGAACGGCCCTGGCTACGCCAAGAACGCGTTCGACGGCTACGTCGACAACGCCTCCCGCTGGCTCACCGAACCCGTCGGCGGAGTTTACTCCGCCGGCCAAACCCTCGACGTGGATCTGCTCTCCAAGCACGCGGTCGGCTCCGCCCACATCTATTCGGGCATCCTGGACGCCAACCGCGTCAGCGGCTCTCCCATCCCCGATTTCACCCTTCAGTATTTCGACGATGCCACCGCTTCCTGGGCGAATATCCCGGGCGGTGCCGTCACCTTCAACACCCAGACGGCGCGCGTCGTCACGTTTAGCTCGCCCGTCTTCACCTCGCACATCCGCCTCCTGACCACGAGCGCCACGCCGGCCCGCGTGCAGGAACTTCTCCTCTTCCCGCCCCGCGCCGGCGGCTACGCGATCGGCTCAGAGGTGGTGAACGCGGTCCCGCCGACCGACACTTGGGATCGTTACTCCGACTCGTATCATCGCCTGCGCAACGCCGGCCCCGACCTTCGCCTCGGCCTCGTCAACGGCTCTGTTGTGAACGTCCCCGTCGATCCTGTCCTGCCTCGTCGCACCGAGTGGCAGCTCCTGCTCAACTACCGTGACCACACCTATCGCGTCCGCAACGCCGACACCGGCCTGTGCCTCTCGCTCGCCCAGATTTCCAAGGCCGCCGGCACCGGCGTCGTCGCCGAAGCCTACTCCGGACTGCCTCATCAGGACTGGCGCCTCTCCTACAATCCCGCCAACCCCGCCCAGTTCACCCTGGTCAACGCCTACTCCGGCCTCGCCCTCCAGCCCGTCGGCGGCAGCTCGGCCTCCGGCGCGTCGTTCGAGGTCGCCGCCGCGTCGAGCGCCAGCGTCCAGAAATGGACCGCGAGCGTTAACCGCATTCACCCCAAGAAGGGCTTGGCCTCCGCCACCGCCACCCACCAGGCCTACACCACGCTTTTCGCTCCCGTAAGCTGGAGCTACAGTTGGTCGAGGCCGTTCACCAACACCCTCACCCACCTCGACGCCGACCACACCTTCAACCCGATGCAGTGGGGTAATTTCTCCGGCGCCCACGGCCTCGCGTCGCCTCCTCCGGCGGCTCACCTGCGCGAGCTGCAGTCCAACCCCAAACCCGTTCACTTCCTCGGCTTCAACGAGCCGGATGGCGAAGGGCAGGCCAACATGCTCCCCGAGGTGGCGCTCGAGCGCTGGCCCCGACTCGAGGCCCTTAACGTGCCGCTCCTCTCGCCCGCGAGCGCCGGCTTCTCCAACGGTTGGCAGTCGGATTTCACCGACGGGGCCAACGACTTTGGCTATCGTCGCGACTACACCGCCGTCCATTGGTATAACCGACCCGACGTTAACGCGTTTATCAACACCCTCCAAAACTACTACACCAGTTTCGGCCGCCCCATCTGGATCACCGAGTTTTCCAACACGCGCTTCAGCGGGTCCGTCACCTGGACCGAGGCCCAGAGCTACAACTTCCTCGCCGAGTTCCTCTGGCGCGCCGAGTCCCTGCCCTGGATCCGCCGCTACTCGCTGTTCATCTACCAGGAAGGTGCAAGCCCCCTGTCTCCCGATCCCGCGGAGGCGCCCCGCTCCAACGCCCTCCGCGCCGACGGCAGCCTGACCGCCTTCGGCCAACTCTACGCCGGCTGGGATGGCGTCACGGGCGTCGTCGCCAACCGCGCCTACCACCTGCACAACCACGGCCAATACCAGCGCGCCATGAATCCCGGCGGTTCCTCCGCCCCGGGCTTCGTAGGCCCCGAGGCGTCCACCGCCGGCACCCAGTGGTTTCTCGTGCCGGGCGACACCGCCAACACCTACCGCATCCGCTCCACCGTGGACGGGCGCGCCCTGCGTTACTGGACGGGCTTTACCGTCGCGCTCGGCACGAGCCTGACGGGCACGGCCAACGAGTGGCGCCTCGTAGCCGATCAGGACGGACGCTACTACATCGAGCACCCCGCCACCGCCAAGCGCCTGACCCACAACGGCACCGGCTTCGCCGTCGTGGACCTCACCAACACCAGCGAGGCCGCCAAGTGGCGTCTGGTCTGCCCCGCCGTCGCCGACGCCCTGCCAACGCCCTGACCCAACGCCACACCTCGATCCCCCTCCCGGGCCGCGCGTTTCTCGACGCGCGGCCCTCCGTGTTTAAACTCTCTCCTCCCGAGCAAATTTTTTCCTCATGGGTTTGTCCGTCGCCGCTTCGTCCTCCGCCTTGTTTCGCCGTCTGCTTCGCTCCAGCCGGATGTGGATTTTCGCGGCCCTTTTGGTCGCCACCGCCCAAGCCCAGCGGATCAACCTCGCCAAATACCAGACCGTCGCGGCCAGCTCGCAAAACACCACCTACCTCGCCGACTTCGCGACCGACGGCATCGTCAGCAACTTCCACTCGCTGCGGACCAACAACATCACCGGCAGCTTCTTCACCCTCGAGGTCAGCTATCCCCGGCCCGTCACCCTCGCCAGCGCCCACCTCTACACCGGCCTGCTCGAGACCGCCGCTGCCCCCACGCTGGTCCTCCCGAGTTATCGCTACCAGTATTTCGACGGCGCCGCGTGGGTAACGATCACCTCCGTCCTCAACAACACCGCCACCGAGGTTGCCACGCTTTTTCCCCAAGCCGTCACCGCATCGCGCTTCCGCCTGCTCGGCGTCAGCAACGGAGTCTTCGCCATCCGCGAGCTGGCCTTTTTCCCGCCCAATCTCGTCGGCGGCGTGGAGCAGGGCTACCCGCTCGGCACCGACGTCACGCTCAATCTCGCCTACAAGCAGCCGGCCGCCGCCTCCTCCGCCCAGATCGTCAATCCCAACGGCCCCGGCTACGCCAAAAACGCCTTCGATGGCTACCTCGACAACCGCTCCCGCTGGCTCGTCGCGCCGGTCAACAACGTCTACGCCGCCGGCGAAACCCTCGAGGTCGATCTGCTCTCCACCCACGCCGTAGCCACCGCCCACGTTTACTCCGGGGTCATGAACGCCTCGCGCGTGAACAGCTCGCCCATCCCCGACTTCACCCTGCAATTTTGGAACGGCTCGGCCTGGCAGGTCCTCCCCGGCGCCGAGATCACCGGCAACACCCAGGCCGCGCGCGCCATCGAGTTCACCACGCCCGTATCCACGTCCAGGATACGCCTGCTCACCACCAGTGCCACGCCGGCCCGCCTGCAGGAGCTGCTCCTCTTCCCCCCGCGCGCCGGTGGCACGCCGCTGGGCCGCGAGGTCATCGACGCCGCACCGCCGACCGACACCCACGAGCGCTACTCCGATTCCTTCTACCGCATCCGCAACACCGGGCCCGACTTTCGCATCGGCCTGGTCAACGGCGCGGTGGTCAACGTGCCCGCCGACGCCGCCAATCCCGGCCGCACCGAGTGGCAGCTCCTGCTCAACTACCGCGACGGCACCTACCGCGTGCGCAATTCCGACACTGGCCTGTGCCTCGCCCTCGCCTCGCTCAGCACCGCCGCCGGCATCTCCGTCGTCGCGGAGGAATACACCGCCCTGCCGCATCAGGACTGGCGACTCGTTTACAACCCCACCACGCCCACCCAGTTCGCCCTCGTCAGCGCCTACTCCGGGCACGCCATCCAGCCTTTGAACAACAGCTGGTCCAACGGCGCCCCGCTCGTGGTCGAGACTTACAACGTCGGCCTCAACCTCCAGCACTGGACCGCTTCGCTCCGCCGCGCGCATCCGAAGAAGGGCATCGCCGCGACCAACAGCACCATCGGCACCCGCTACTCTGCCGCCCCGGGCCTCACGTATCATCAGGACTACTACAACCGCCTGAACGGCTCCTGGAGCTACACCTGGAACAAGCAGACGAGCGAAAGTTTCCCCTACCTCGGCGCCCACTTCACCTACAGCCCCATGCAGTGGGGCGACTTTGGCTGGGACCATGGCACCGCCAGCCGCATACCCATCGAGCGCAATCACCGCGACCTCCAGGAGTCCGGCAAGCCCGTCGCGCTGCTGGGCTTCAACGAGCCCGAGCACGAGGAGCAGGGCTTTATCTCGGTGGACGAAGCCATCCGCCGCTGGCCCCGGCTCGAGGCCCGCGACGTGCCGCTCGTTTCCCCGGCGCCCGCAAACGTCAACGGACCCTGGTTCGCGGACTTCGTCACCAAGGCCGATGCGCGCGGCCTCCGGCGCGACTACACCGCCGTCCACTGGTATGCCGGCCCCAACGCCGGCTCCCTCATCACCCACCTGACCAACGTCTACAACGACTTTGGCCGGCCCGTCTGGCTCACCGAGTTTGGCAACGTGCGCTGGTCCGACGCCTCGAACTCCACCTGGACCGAGGCCGATACCTTCAACTTCCTCGCCGAGTTCCTCTGGCGCGCGGAGTCCCTGACCTGGCTCAAGCGGTATTCGATTTTTGGTTACATCGAGGAGGCGCCCGGCGCGCCCGATCCGGTCTCGCCCGATCCGGCCGATGCGCCGCGCTCCAACATCATCCGCTACGACGGCACCCTCACGTCGCTCGGCCAGCTTTACGCCGGCTGGGATGGCGTCACGAGCGTCGTCCAAAACACCGCCTACCACCTCCACAACCACGGCGCCTACCTCCGCGCCCACAATCCCGTCGCCGCTGCCGTGCCCGCCGGCGTGTCGCCCGACTCCGACGTGGCGGGCCTCCAGTGGTTTCTCTCCCCCGGTGTCACCGCCAACACCGTGCGCATCCTCTCCACCCGCGACGGCCGCCCGCTCCGCTACGTCGATGGCGTGGCCGCGCCGGTGACCTTGGGCGCCGTCGGCGAAACCGGCCCGGCGGTCGAGTGGAGCACCGCCGCCGACCAATACGGTCGCTACTACATCCAGCATCCCGCCTCGGCCAACAAGCGCCTGCGGCTCAATGCCAATGGCACCTACGCCATGGTCGCCTCGACCGATACGGGCGATTTGTCCAAGTGGCGCTTCGTCCGTCCCGCCGTCGCCGATTCGACGTCGGTGCCGACCGATCCCTACGCCGCCTGGACCGCGAGCATCGCGTGGGGCGGCGCCGACAGCACCGCCGCCGCCGATCCCGACCGCGACGGCCTCGCCAACCTTCTCGAATACGCCCTCGGGCTAAATCCGCTCGCTCCCGGCGCGGGGCCGGTGGTGCGGGTTGCGACCAGCGGCGGCGCGCGGCTGGCGCTCGATTTCACCCGCGTGGCCGACGCCGCGCTCACCTACACGGTCGAGGCCTCGTCCGA
The DNA here is from genome assembly GCA_025457685.1 of Opitutaceae bacterium. Taxonomy (GTDB): domain Bacteria; phylum Verrucomicrobiota; class Verrucomicrobiia; order Opitutales; family Opitutaceae; genus IMCC26134_A. The sequence goes on along the minus strand of JALOTV010000069.1, from coordinate 592 downwards.
CCTCGCCACCTGGAACGCGATCTGGACGAGCACCGGCCTGCAAAACATCGCGGGGCAGGTCGCGGTGACCGACCCCGCCCCGCTCGCCGAGCATCCGCGGCGGTTTCTCCGCCTGCGGGTGGCGCGCTGAGATGTTTAATCTATCGGCGTGACGGCGGAGGGGGATCCGCCGGCGCAGAGGTAGAGGCAGGCCATGCGCACGGCGATGCCGTTGGACACTTGGTCGAGGATGACGCTGCGCTCGCCGTCGGCCAGGGAGCTGTCGATCTCCACGCCGCGGTTGATGGGGCCGGGGTGCATGATGATGGCCTTCGGGTCGAGCCAGCCCGCGCGGGTCTGGTTGAGGCCGAACATCGACGTGTATTCGCCGAGGCTGGGGAACATGGTCGCGGTCTGGCGTTCGTGTTGTATCCGCAAAAGCATGACGACCTCGGCGTCGGCCAGGGCGGAGCGCAAGTCGTGCGAGACGGTGACGCCGAGAGTTTCGAGCGAGCGCGGCACCAGGGTGGACGGGCCGCAGAGGGTGACGTTGGCCCCGAATTTCACCAGGGCGTGGATGTTGGAGCGGGCGACGCGGCTGAAGAGGATGTCG
>JALOTV010000348.1 GCA_025457685.1 Opitutaceae bacterium | reverse complement strand
TCGGCGACGAGCAGGGTGGTGATGGCGTCGTAGTGGTCGCCGGGCGGGTTGACGGTGGGCAGGCGGACGAGACGGCGGAGCAGGGCGAGCAGGTCCTTCTCGTGGGCGTCGATGTAGGCGGCGAGCGGCGTCATGCGCGCCCAGCGTTCCCGCCCGGTATCAATTCGCAAGCCGGACGTAGAGCAGCCGCGCCATAACCGCGAGGACCATGCAGATGAAGACCGGCCGCACGAAACGCGCCCCACGCGTGATCGCCAGCCCCGCGCCGAGTCGCGCCCCGATGAGCTGCCCCGCGCCCATGACCAGTCCCGCCGTGAGATGCACCTGCCCGCCGACGGCGAAAATCGCGAGCGAGGCCAGGTTGCTCGTGGCGTTCATCACCTTGGTGTAGGCGGTGGCTTTAAGGAAATTGTAGCCCATCAAGCCGACCAGCGCGATGGTCCAGAAGGAGCCCGTGCCCGGCCCGAAGAACCCGTCGTAGAAGCCCAGCCCGAGTCCGAACACGGTGAAGAAAACCGGCGCGCCCAGGCGCGGGGCATGATCGCCCTCGCCAACCTTGGGCCGCAGGAGGGTGTAAATCACGATCGCGCCGAGCAGCCAGGGAATGGCCGCCTCGAGGAAACGCGCGTCCACGACGCGCACGGTCGCCGCGCCGGCCAGGGCGCCGGCGAGCGTGGCGATGACCCCGACCCGGCACGCGCGTTTATCGAGCAGGCCGTGCCGCGCGTAGCGAAACACCGCCATCACCGCGCCGAAGCTCGACTGAAGTTTGTTGGTGCCGAGCGCGACTTGGACGGGAAGGCCGAGGTTGAGCAGCACGGGCAGCGAGATAACGCCGCCGCCGCCCGCGACCGCGTCCACCAAACCCGCGACGAGACCGACGAGAAAAAGAAGCGGATAGAGCTGCGGGGCGAGGTCGCTCATGCGGGATGGCTGAGGTTTTCAGCACCGAATCGGCGCACGCGGCCACGCCTAAAACGTCCGGGCGTAGCTCCACGCCATCCCCGGGCGAAGTTTACCGTTTCGCCGTGCCCGCGGTGCGCGCCCCGCCGACTGCGCGACGTGTCCTGCGCCTTTGACAAGCCGGCGAGCTCGGGGCTTCGTTCCCGCCGTATGCCGTCGCTCGCCGATCTTCGCAAAGACTACAGCCTCGCCGGGCTCCTGGAAAAGGACCTGGCGAAGGATCCGTTCCGGCAGTTCGAAAAATGGTTTCAGGAGGCGGAGGCGGCCAAGCTGGTCGAGCCCAACGCCATGACGCTGGCCTGCGTGGGCGCGGACGGGCGGCCCTCGGCGCGCACCGTGCTCCTCAAGGGGCTGGATGGGCGCGGGTTTGTATTTTACTCCAACTACGAGAGCCGCAAGGGCCGCGAGCTGGCGGTCAATGCGCGGGTGACGCTGGTGTTTCCCTGGATCGCGTTGGAGCGGCAGGTGATCGTGGAGGGCGTGGCAACCAAGGTAAGCCGCGAGGAGAGCGAGGCGTATTTCCACTCGCGGCCGCGGGCGAGCCAGCTCGGCGCATGGGTGTCGCAACAAAGCAGCGTCATCACCGGGCGCGCCGTGCTGGAGGACGCGATGAAGGCGCTGGAGGCTAAATACGCCGGCGCGGAGATCCCCTTGCCGCCGGCCTGGGGCGGCTACCGCGTGGCGCCGGAGACGGTGGAGTTTTGGCAGGGCCGGCGCAGCCGCCTGCACGACCGGCTGCGTTATCGCCGCGACACCAAGGACGGCGGCTGGACGGTCGAGCGGCTGGCCCCCTGAGCGCGTCGCGCCACACGCCCGCCATGTTGCTGCATCTGGTGCGCCATGCCCACGCGGTCGAGGAGTCGGAGCATCCCGCGCGTCCGCTGAGCGCGCGCGGGCGCACGGAGGCGGCGCGACTGGCGCGTTTTTTTCTGGGCAACGGATGTTTCGCCCCGGCGCACGTGTGGCACAGCCCGCTGGCGCGTTCGCGCGAGACGGCGGACGAGCTCGCGAGGCGGCTGGGTTGGGCGGATAGCGCCGTGATGGTGGAGACCAGCGGACTGTTGCCCGAGGACGATCCGCAGGAGGTGGCGGAGCGGCTCGAAATCTGGCCGCGCGATCGTGGCGACCTCGCCATCATCGGGCACGAGCCGCATCTTTCCGCCCTGGCCTCGCTGCTGGTGCGCGGGCGGGAGAAACCGGCGCTTTTCACCCTGAAGAAGGCGGCGGTGCTGACGCTGGAGCCTAGCAAGAGCGTGTTTAAGAAAAACGGGTTTGCGCGCTGGCGCGTGCGCTGGCTTTTGGCGCCCGAGCTGTTGCCGCCTGCGCCCTTGCCGCTGGCGCCCGCGGCCGCGAGTCCCCAAACCCTTCCCCCTGCATGAAAATCTTACTCACCGGAGCCTCGGGATTGGTCGGGGCCGCCTTCGCGGAGGCGGCCAAGCGGCGCGGGCATAACGTCGTCGGCGTGGTCGGCCGTGCCACCTTCGCCGTGCCCGGACTGGCCGAGAAGCGTAGCCTCGACCTGCAGGATGCGGCGGCGGTGACGGCGCTGGCCCTGGAGGTGTTTCCCGACGCGATCGTGAACTGCGCGGCGGTGGCCGAGCCGGCGGCGTGCGACGCCGATCCGGTGCGCGCGCAGGCGCTCAACGTGACCCTGCCCGCCACGCTCGCTAAGCTCGCCCACCACCTCAGCGCGCGCCTGATCCACCTTTCCAGCGAGCAGGTTTTTGACGGCACGCGCCCACCCTATGCGGTCGGCGATACGCCCAAGCCGGTGAATCTCTACGGGCGACAAAAACTTGAGAGCGAGCGGCAGGTGCACGCGGCGGCGCCGGACTTCGCGGTGACCCTGCGCGCACCCTTGCTCACCGGCAACAGCCCAGGCGGCGCACGAAGCCTGCACGAGCGGTTGCTGGCGGACTGGGCGGCGGGGAAGACCCCGCGCCTCTATCGCGACGAAGTGCGCCAGCCCTGCACGGCGGGCAACCTGGCCGAGGCGATGCTGGAGCTGTGCGAGCGACGGGATTTTAACGGCGTGTTTCACTGGGCGGGCGCGGAGACGCTCTCGCGGGTGGAGCTGGCGAAGCGCATCCGGGCGCACTTCAAACTTTCGCCCGAGGCGGCACCCATCGCGGAGGCGAACCGCGCGGACGACGCGGCGGCGACGGCGCGGCGACCGGCCAACCTCGGCCTCGATCTGAAGCCGCTGGCGGGGAAATTGAAGACGCCCATTGAGACCTTCGACGCGCAGCTTGATCAACTGGTGCT
>JALOTV010000068.1 GCA_025457685.1 Opitutaceae bacterium | reverse complement strand
CTCCCTTTATATAAAGAATCTAAAAACATGCCCAATCCACGTCTCAACCTGCACCCCAAAATCGGGGCGCGGATGAGCCCTAACGGACGTTAGGCAGAAAAAACATGAAACTAGCCGCATCCACATGCCTCATTGCTGCGCTCGTGATGAGTGGCTGCACACACAAGCTACCTCGGATCGGTGACGTCCGCGGAGGCCCAGTGTTGGATGCAGCAGTAGTGAGCTACGCCGACGTTCAAAACGTCAAAGTCCCGTTTAGGGTATATCCGATGTATATTGAAGGAGTTTCGGAGCGCCTTACATTCGTCATAGAAATAGATGGTCCCCTTGCGGAGCTCTATTCAGTTTCGCTTTCTTCCGGTAGCCGCACTACTCCAAAGTTGATCACTCCATTGTCCTACTCCACGAACAGGAAAGGGGTGAATACCGTGAGCTTTGAGGTCACTCGTGATTACGAGGGCGAACTATCTCTTACATTCGCGATGAGAGCCTCGACCGCAGACGAAAAAGGCGTCGTTTATTCATTGGACCTGAAGTCTTGGCCCATTATCTATGTGGATAGCAATAAACAAAAAAGAGAAGAAAAATGGCCTAACCAATAGACGGAGCTAATGCGATTGCTTGTCACGGACCATGCTTTCGCACGCTCCGCGCCAAGCAACCGTCCCGCTCACCCAGGACGTTAGGCAAAATCAGAAATGAACGCCGAAAAAATCAGCTTTGGTCTACTTTCGGCGGTTATACTGAGCCTGCCGCTATGCATCACCGTGCACTTGGCGTTTAGATGGTTCAGCGCGACAACCTGGATTTCAGAGCGCCAGAGAAGATTCCGGAGAGCGTTGATTGTCGCCCTATTGATTTTCGGAGCTCCATACACGCTAGCGAATGTTATTGATGCTGCCACACACGAGAGCGGCACCCATTGGGGAATCGCTCTGGTGTCGATCTATTTTGGATATCCCATGATTCTGGCGATCTCGGCGGCCATAGCGTATGGGCTGTCGTTTACAGCGAAAAAAGAAGAGAATGGGCAGAGCGGAAACTAAAGGCAGAATGTGAGAACTGTTGCGACTTCAGAACTAGAGTTTCTTCGAAACTACAAAGATGCCTTGATGCACTTCAATATGTTAGACCGAAATATGGCCTATTGTTTGCGGTCGGCATCTGGCTTGAGTGGGCCGGAGATGGATTGCGCTAAATTTATGCGGTATCCGTATGACAAGAAACTCGGAAAAGTTAAGGCGTTAATCCAGTCGAAGGGACTTATGGAAAAGTGCGGCGAGTTTCTTGCATTAGCAGAAAGATGTCGCTTGCTTCGTAATCGTATTGTTCATGGGCACTGGGATTTCTTTGAGCATTCAGATAAGCCCGTGCGGTTTCATGTTCCGATGCCCTTCGAGGAAGGTGGTAGCCTGACAATAGATGAGTTCAAGCATCTGGTCGCAGTCTTTGCGCAAAAGAATTTACTATTCACCGACCTACGAGAGAAACATGCGATTGAATACTAAAATGAGCTTAACCAATCAGTGAAGCGAAGCCGATTGCTTGTCACGGATCGTGCTTACGACGGCCTGCGCCAAGCAACCGTCTCGCCCACTTTTTTACCTCAGGTAGAAAATTGAACGAAACATAGCTCATGCTGTCTATCGCTGGACATGCATTCTAAAGCTTCCTCGTCCATCGAGTCCCTACGAAAGCCGCTTTCACGCGCCGCGGCGGCTGCGACCATCGCGATTGCGATACTGACCATTCCCAAAACATTTGGCACCAATCTAGGCGAATCGATGGAAATCGCCGGCTTCGCACTGCTCATCATCGCAGCGCTTGGGAGAGTATGGTGCAGTATTTATATATCAGGCCGAAAAGACCGAGTCCTCTGCGTGGATGGACCATATCAGCTGACACGCAACCCCCTCTATTTCTTCTCGTTTCTAGGGATTATCGGCTTCGCCATGGCCTTGCAGAGCGTTCTTATCTTATTGGTGGCGTCGGGCGCTTACCTGGCTTACTACAGATATGTGATAAGGAGTGAAGAAAGCCGATTGGCATCAATCTTTGGCGCATCATATGTCAGCTACTGCACGGCTACTCCGCGTTTCTTTCCCGCCTTTAAGACGCCGGACAGAATTGAATCATACTCCATAAATCCACGAATTGTGGAAAGGGCCCTCAAGGAAGTGGTGTGGTTCTTATTCGCGATTCTTGCGATTGAGGTCGTCGAGATGATTCACGCCAAAGGACACCTTGTCCTGCTTAAGCTCCCGTTGTGAAAAGGGGCAGAATGATGCGCTAGAGCCGGCACGCTTGCTTGTCACAGTCCGTGCTGAGCACGGCTGCGCCAAGCAACCGTCTCGCTCATCATGACGTTATTCAGAGAGATGGATACCGCTTTTTCGGCTCTCTTGGTTTGCGCGCTACATCGGGTGCGCCCGCTCCCACCTCCTCCAAGCGGGCCGTCTTCAGGGCACGGACTCGACGACTAGGCGAAGGAAGGCGCGGGGGCGGCCGGCGAGCGGCAGGCGGAAGGTATGGCGGGGCGCGGTGCCGGTGTCGGGAACGGCGAGCCAGCCGCCCGGCGCGAGGGTCGCGCTCCACTCGGCGGCGTAACGAATGCCGGATACGCCCGCGGGCGGGGTGAAATCGCAGACAAGGGCGGTCTCGGTGCCGTCGCCGGCGTCGGCGAGGACGATGGCGGGGAGGCGGGCGGAGGCGGGATCGAGGGGATTTTGGCCAAAGGCGTATTCGAGCAGGTTGGGAACGCCGTCGCCATCAGGGTCGGCGGAGTCGGCGGACTCGGCGAGCCCGTCAACGTGGCCAAAGTGGGCGAGTTGCCAGCTTTGGCGGGGAGTGAGTCCGACCCCCGACAGGGCAAGGGTGAAGGCGGGCGCGGCGAGGTCGTCGCTCGCGATGGAGAGCGAGGCGGAGCGCGCTCCGTCAGCCGTGGGCGAGAAGCGCAGGGTGAACACGAGCGCGTCGTCAGGCGCGAGCACGGCGGGGGCGGCGAGGCTCTCGAGGATGAAGTCGCCGGCATGTGCGCCGCCGAGAGAGAGTGCGGAAACAGTCAGGGGCGCGCTGCCGCGGTTGCGAAGAGTGAAGGACCGGACAGGGCCGGCGGTCGCGGGCGCGAGCGGGTCGAAGTCGATGGCCGCACCGGAGGCCAGGGCCGCGCCGAGGGCGGATTCGACCACGAGTCGCGGGGCGGCGAAGCCGGTGGCGGCGAGTGGGACATCGAGGTTTTTTCTGGCGGGATCGTCGCTGGTGATGCGGACGACAGCCAGGCGCGCGCCGACGGCCTGCGGGTGGAAAGTCACAGAAACCGAGGTCGACTCGCCGGGGGCGAGAGGGGTGTCGAGTCCGGCGGTGTGGAGGGTGAACTCGCCGGCATTCGCTCCCGTGATCGTGACGGCCTCGAGGTGGAGCGGGCCCGCGCCGTCGTTGCGGAGCGTGAGGACATGGGGAGTGCCGGCGGAGCCGAGCGCGACGCGGCCGATATCCACGGGCGCCAGCGCCTTCAACGCGAGGCTGTGGTAATAGCCGGCGGATACGGACGTGAGGGAAGTCTGCCCGGCGGGAAGGGTGGTCTGCTGGTATTGGCCGGAGCCCCAGGCGAGGAGGGTGCCGTCGGATTTGAGGGCGAGATTGTGGTAGCCGCCGGCAGAGATGGACGCGACGCCCGACAGACCGGCGGGAAGGTTGATCTGCTGGTTGCGGTTGTCGCCCCAGGCGACGACGGAGCCGTCGGCCTTGAGCGCCAGGCTGTGGAAAACTCCAGCGGAGATGGCCACGACGCCGGTGAGCCCGGACGGCACGGTGGCCTGACCTTCGGCGTTTCTGCCCCAGGCGACGACGGTGCCGTTGGATCTGAGGGCGAGGCTGTGGTAACCGCCGGCGGCGATGGCGACGATGCCGGATAGGCCAGCGGGCGCGGTGGCCTGACCGGCGTTGTCAAAGCCCCAGCCTACCACGGTCGCATCGGCCCTGAGCGCGAGATTGTGAAAACCGCCGGCAGCCACGGCGACGACGCTGGCGAGGCCTGCGGGCACGGTGCGCTGGCCATAGGCGTTGTTGCCCCAGGCCACGAGGGTGCCATCGGCCTTGAGCGCGAGCGAGTGGGAGTCGCCGGCGGCCACGGCGGCGACTCCGGAAAGGCCCGAAGGAACGGTGGCCTGCTGGGAGATGTTTTCACCCCAGGCGATCACGGTGCCATCGCTCATGCGGGCCAGGTTGTGGTAACCTCCGGCGGCCACGGCGGCGACCAAGGACGTCGGGGGCACGGTGCTCTGGCCGGAGCTGTTCAAGCCCCAGGCGGCGAGGCCACAATCAGTCGCGACAATCGCTCCCGACGGCGAGAGCACCGAGAGGCGGGGCGTGCCTCCGCGACCGGAGAGCAGGAGGGTGAAGGAGGGCGCAGCGGGATCGTCGCTGGCGAGCGTGAGCGACGCCGTGCGAAGGCCGAGCGCGACAGGGGCGAAGCGCAGCGTGAAGGTGGTCGATTGCCCCGGACCGAGCACCGGGCTGAAGGCGGAACGATCGAGCACGAAGTCGGCCGGAGACACGCCGCCGACGCCGAGGCTGGAAACATTGAGCACGCCCGGGCCGCGGTTGCGCACGGTGAAGGTGCGCGCGAGCTGTTGGGCGCCGACATCGAGAGCGCCAAAATCCACGGTGGCGCCGGCGGCGAGGGCGGTGTTGAACGGCTGCTCGACGACGAGGGACGGCGAGCTGTCGGCGATCCGCAGCAACCCGAGTATCGTGCCGCGGTTTTCGAATGTGGAGCCGGCGGGCAAGGTGTAGCCGGCGGCGCCGTAGGCGGAGAGGTCGAGGGTGGCGCCAGGGGCCACGCTGAGCGAGCGGCCGGTGCCGAGGGTCGCGCCGGCGGCGAGGCGCAGGGTGCCCGCCGCGACGACGGTGCCGCCCGCGTAGGTGTTGACCCCGGAAAGGGTGAGGATGCCGGAGCCGGCCTTGACGAGGCCTCCGACGCCGATGGTGCCGTTTTGGTGCGTGCCGATGGGGTTGGCGAAGACGACATCGTTGGCCCCGACATCGAGAGTGCCGGTGGCGTTGAAGCGGATGAAGCGCTGGGAAAGGTCGTAGGTGTTGCCCGGCGCCCAGCGCAGGGTGCCGCCGCCGAACTGGAAAATGGGCGAAGTGCCGATGCTCTGGCCGGAGGAGAAAACCAGCACGCCGCCGTTGGCAAAGGCGGCTCCACCGAAGGGGTTGTTGCCGGTGAGGACCAGCGTGCCGGAGCCGGCCTTGAGGAAACGGCCGAGGCCGGTGATGGTGCCCGAGAAGGTCGTGTCCGTGCTCTGCTCGAAGGTGCCGGAGTTGGCGCCGAGGATGAGCCGGCCGGCGCCCGACAGGGAGGAGAAAGTGGTGTCGAACTTGGCGGAGACGTCGAAGACGGCCCCGCTCGCGATGGCGAGGGACGCGGCGGGCGAGAGCGCGCCGGCGGAGACGAGCGCGAGGGTGCCGGCCTCGACCGAGATGGCTCCGCCGAAGGAGTTGTTGCCGGACAACGTGACCGAGCCCGCGCCGGTCTTGGTCAGCACGCCGCCGCCGGACAAGACGCCGGAGAAACTGGTCGCGGCTCCGGCGGGAGCGGACAGCGCGACGGAAGATCCCAGCAGAAGGGTGCCCGCGCCGGAGACCGGGCCGAGCGCGAGGCCGGAGGTCGCGGAGGCGTCGAGGGTGGCGCCGGCGGCGATGGAGACGGAGGCGGAGGCGCCGAGATTGGCCCCCGTGGCGAGCGTGAGCGTGCCGGCCTCGATCAAGGTGTCGCCCGAGTAGGTGTTGGCGGAGCGCAGTGAAAGCGTGCCTGGCCCCGTCTTGCGCAAGCCGCCGGAGCCGGTGAGCGCGGCGGACACGGAGAGCGTGGCTCCGGCGCCGACCTGCAGCTCGGTGACGGAGTGGCCGTTGTCGGGGCGCAGATCCACCCGGCCCTCGATGGACGAGGAGGCGCCGACGGTGAAGCTGGTCGGGCGTCCGGAGGGACCGCCGAAGCTGAAAAACGACGAGGCGTCCGCGCGTGAAACGCCTTCGTTGGACACAAGGCGGCCGCCGTTGAGTGCGTAGGCGACGCCCCAGCCTTGGGCGCCAGCCACGTTGCGGAGGGTGGAGTTGCCGTTGAGCGTGATGGACTCGAGCGACGCGCCCGGCGCGGTGCCCAGCGCGAGGGGCGACTTGGCGACCGCCGTCGCGCCCGGCTGGAGGGTGAGCGCGCCGCGAATCACGCCTTCTCCGGAGGTAGACGAGCCCTCGAGCTCGAGCGTGCCGGCATCGACGAAGGTGCCGCCGGAGTAGGGATTGGCCGCGGTCAAGGCCAGCGTGCCGGCGCCGAGCTTGCGCAGACCGACCGGCCCCTCGGCCGAGGTGACGGCGGCGGAGACGAGCAGGCTCGATCCGGAGTCGACGGTGAAATCGACCAAGGTCTGGCCGTATTGCGGCGAGAGATCGACGCGCCCCCGAATCTCCGAGCGGGCGGCGCCGGTGGCGCGAACGCTGACGCGGTTATCCCAGAGGCTGCCGAACGTGTAGCGGGACGGCGTGGTGGGGCTGGAGACGCCGCCGTTGGAGCTGAGGATGCCGCCGTTATCGAGGGTGAAGGCGACGGCCCAGGATTGGTCGGCGTTGACGGCGTTCTCGAGCGCGCCGCCGTCCTTGAGCAGCACACGATCGATCTTCGCTCCGGCGCTCCAGCCCAGGGCGGAAGGCACGACGGTGGTGACGCGCGCGCCGCGGAGGACGGTCAAGCCGCCGATGATCGTGCCGACGCCATTCTGCTCGCCGGCGAGCTCCAGCGTGCCGGCCTCGACCGTGGTGCCGCCGGTGGCCGTGCTGCGGCCGCCCAAGCGCAGCGTGCCGGCCCCGGTCTTGCGAAGCGCGATGGACGACGCGCCGTTCCGGAAGGAGACGGTGAGCGGCGGACCCGAGTGGTCGGCGGCGTCGAGGGTGACGGTGAGCGGGACGCCCGCGCGGCCGTTCACGACCGCGCCGGTGCTGCCATTGAAACGAGCGGAGGTGAAGGTGTGGTCGCGGCCATTGAGATCGAGCGTGCCGTAGTCGTAGATGTTGAAAATAGATGCGGGGGAAAACGCTCCGTTGGCGCCGAGGCGCAGCGTGCCGTATTGGACGGTGGTGATGCCGGAGTAGGTGTTGACGCCGCCAAGCTCGACGGTGGCGGAGGACGGTCCGCTGAGGAAAAATCCGCCCTCGCCCGCGATGCCACCCGCGACCGACGCGAAGTCGGCGCCGCTCAATTCGTAGGTCAGAGTGGCGCCGGACATGACGTAGATGCCATCGCCCGCCGCGACTCCTCCCGGCGTGCCAGCCGTGACCGTGCCCGCGCCGATGGACGCATCGCGCACGAGAAGGGAGGCGCCGGTGCGAAGGAAAATGGAGCCGCCAAAGGCGGAGCCGCCCCGCCCGGAGACCTCGCCGTTGTTGCCGCCCTGGCCGCCGCCAAAACCGCCGTGCCCGCCCGAGCTGCCGGCGCCGCCGCCGCCACCGAAACCGCCGTCGCCGCCTTTGTGGGATCTGCCGCCACCGCCGCCTCCGCCAAAGTCGCCGCCGTTGCCGCCGTAGGCCGTGCGGCCACCGCCGCCGCCTCCGCCGTAGATGGCGCCCACGCCGCCCGTGCCCGACGAGAAGGAGTAGGCACCGGCACCGCCGCCGCCGCCCCCGCCCCCGCGACCGACCGCATCGAGGCCATTGACGAAGCGATACGCTTCCGCGCTGCTGCCGCCATTGGCGCCGCCCGTGCCGCCGGCCGCCCCGGCGTTGCGCGTGTCGTTGATGCCCGACGGCGTGGTGCCGCCGCCGCCACCGCCGGCGCCCCAGTAGGCCGAGTTTCCGCTGGTGAAGATGCCGCCTCCGCCTCCGCCCGCGCTGCCGCCCACGTCTTGGCGACCGGCGCCGCCCGCGCCGAAAAATCCGCCGCCGCCTCCGCCGTTGCCCTCCAGACCCGCGCCGCCGCTGCCATCCGCGCTCCCCGCGCCGCCGCCTCCTCCGAATTGGTTAGCGGAGGTGTCGACGAGGGAGTTGCCGCCCCGGGCTTGATTGCCGGAGAAACTCACCCGCTCTAGGATGAGCGACGTGCCGGCATTGACGAAGGCCGCGCCGCCGAGCCCCGCGCCGCCGCCGCCGCGCGACTGGCCGTTGCCGCCGCGCGCGAGGGCATCGACCAGCACCAAGTCCCGCAAGGTGATGGTCGAGCCGGGAGCGTCGAAAAAGAAGATACGCGTGGTGTTTCCGCCGCTGATGCGTTTCACCCCGTTCAAGCCCACGATGCCAAGATCCTGGGGCGAAAGCGGCGTCCACGGCGGCAGCGGGCGGGTAAGGGTCACGTCAAACCCGACGTAGATTTTGGTGGTGCGTCCGGTGCCCGCGAACGCCTGCGCCTGGGCCAGGCAATAACGGAGGTCGCCGGCGACAAAGCCCCCGCTCCGCGAACCTTCGCCGGCAAGGAAGTCGCCATTGTCGGTGCCACGATTGACGTAAAATTCGTTGGGCTGCGCCCGCAGCGCTCCACACACGCAGGCAACCGTTGCGATGAGCAGCAAAAGGCGAAGTAAGCGGGAAAAATTCATGGGGCGCGCGCGACCGGAAAAGCGAGCGCCGGCCGGCGAAGCGCCGCGAGCGGCCAAACCCCGTAGAACTACGGGGAAGGCGCCTGCGGACCGGGAAAACCAAAATAGACATCGGGCGCCGAAAGTTATTTTTCGGCGCATGCGACTCCTTGGTGCACCGCGTCATCGCCCCCTGGTCTTCACCCTCGCCATCCTGCTCTGCGCCGCGCCGCTCGCGCTCACGGGCCAGACCCGTCCGGCCAAGCCCGCCGCCACCGCGCCGGCCTCCACCGAGTGGCCCGCGCTCACGCTCGAGGAAGTTTTGAAGGGCGGCAAAGACGCGCTTCGCGTCGGACGCCCCGTCACGGCTCCGGCAGGTCGGGCCAGCCTCGCCCACCCTTACAACCGCGTCACCGCGCGCGGGGCCAACGACACCTGGCTCGAGGCATGGACTTCGCCCGAGGGGACTTTGCTGCTGCTCGGCCTCACACCCACGGATCCGTTCGCCACCGCCGAGCAGGGCGCGGCCTGGCTCGCGGCCAACCGCATCACGCCGCAGCCCACACCGGACGTCTCCATCCCCGCCATGCAACGCGGGCGAAATGCCGGTCCGTTTACCCTGGGTTTTCATGCCACCCAGCGCGCCGACGTCTTTGTCGGCTATCGCGACGGTATCGTGCACGGCCTGTATCGCGCGGGCGGCCGCAACACCGGGCCGGCAGTAGTGGCGCGGACCCTACAAGTGCATGAGGCCGCCGAGCGCGCCCGCCCCGGCACCCCGCTCCACCGGCTCGACCAGGCCGAACGCATCTGGACAAACCGCCGCGCCGCCTGGGAAACGCCCTCGCCCGATCGCTACATTCACCGCGCGGAGATCTACGTGCAGATGCGCGAGGCGTCGCGCTTCCACCTCGCCGCGCAGGACTTGGACCCCGGCCTGCACGCGCTGCATAAACTCGCCTATGACGGGCTTCTCGCCGACCTCTCGGCCGCCCATGCGAGCGCCAGTCCGTTTGGCCGCTACGTCATCGGGCCCTACCTGGATCGGCGCACGCTGAGTTCGCGACTGGACAACAACCCCACCAACTTCACCAAGGCGCTGGCCGCCATCGCCAAAACCGACGCCGCCGTCGGCTGGGCGGAGGCCAAGCGCGCGATGGCCGGCGCCTACACCCATGCAAATGCGCCCGAATACGCCGCCGCCTTGGCCGCCGCGGTGGATCGCGCCCTGCCCGGCCTGCACCCGGCCTACGCCGAACTCGAACGCGACGCCCTGCGCCACCCGACGCTGCCGTTGGCCCACTTTGAGAAAATGAGGGAAACCATCGCCGCGTGCCTCGCGCTGCCCGACATCGACGCACGCCTGGCCTTTGTGCGGGCCAACCGCCGCCTGAAGCTCGATCCCGCCATCCCCGGCGCGGTCGTCTGGCCCGGCCCCTATTTGGCCTTGCTCAACGAGGTGAAAAAAAATCTGGCCGTGCGCCGCGACGAACTGCGCGAACGCGGTGCCGTCGCCAGTGCGCTCGTGCTCGACGCCGCCCTGATCGCGGACGGTTTTTCAGCCCCGTCGCCGGTCACCCTTTCCGAGGCCGAGACCGCCTCGTATCCAGGCCAGAAGGCCGCCGCCGTGTTCGCGGCGCGCTTCGACCCCACGTTTGATCCGGAGCTGCCGGGCCCGCACACCCAAGTGGCGGGACGACTGCGGCAACTTCCGTGGTTTGAGCGCCCGCTCACCGCCCTGTTCTCGCTCCGTCCCGCCTCTCTTGCCGATCAACACGAGGCGGCCATCCGCCATAGCACCCCGCCCGAGCGCTTCGTGGTCAAACGCGAGGCGGCAGCCTACCGCCTGGAGCTCGCGCCGCCGCCCGACAGCCCGGATCGCGCGTCCTACGCCATCAGCCTGCGCGCTGGCACCGAGAGCACCATAGCGGCATCGGAAACCCTTTCCCTGCTCGCACCCAGCACGCGGGCGGCGGAACTGCGTCAGGGCCTATCCGCCATGCGTGAGGACTTCGAGTCGACGCGCGCCGAACACGAGCGCAAGGGCGCGGAAATCGAGCGACGCCTGCGCGAACTGAACGGTGAGATTGATCGCTTCAACGTCGATGAGCGGTCCGGCGGCATATCCCGCGAAACCGCCAACAAACGCCGCGCCGAACTCCAGTTGGCCAGCAAGGAAGTGGAGGAGTTGAAACGGGTCCACGGCCTCAACGCGGCCGAGCAAAACAAGAAGATCGAGGAGTATAACCGCCGGCTCCGCGAGGCCCACGTCGCCGAGCTAGAGGACAGGGCCGCCGTCTACGCCGAACACCACGCCCGCATCGACGCCGTCCTCGCCGACTGGTATGCCCGACGCCTCGCGCGGCACGAGACCGCGCTGCGCGAGGTAGGCCAGCTCTCGCCCGCCGAGATCGCCGGGGAACTTGCCGCCGCACGCTGGCTGCTGGGACTGCCCGGTGGCAAAGACCCCGGCTACCCACGCCCCAAACTCACCAAGGAGTTTTCCGCCGAACGGGCCGAGCAGCTCACCTCCGCCGCCACGCGCCAACCCAGCGTGGGCGAGGCCGCCAACCGCCTCGTCGAGGCGTGGATGGAGTGGCGCACCCACGAGAGCGCCGACGCGACCGCCACGCGAATGACCGAGGCGATCAATCACTTTGCGCGCCGCTTCGATCACCGCGCCCTGCTCAACGCCGCCCACCGCCTGTCGAACGACGAACGCAAACGCATCGAGCAAACGGTGGAACCCAAGAACCGCACCACGCGGTGATCGCGCGATTCGTATTCACCGTCTCGATACCGGCGGGCGGAAAATTCCGGCCGGCGGGCGAAGCCGCGTTTTTCCGCAGATTCCCCGGTCCCTGAAAGCCGCGGCGAGTCTCGCCCAGCCCGGAGTCGACCATGCGTCGCGGCGCCCGTGCGCCGCGGCCAAGGCCACGAGACTCCGCGC
The DNA here is from genome assembly GCA_025457685.1 of Opitutaceae bacterium. GTDB lineage: Bacteria > Verrucomicrobiota > Verrucomicrobiia > Opitutales > Opitutaceae > IMCC26134_A. Next base: position 405 of record JALOTV010000068.1, on the reverse strand, counting down.
GCTCCCCCACCCTGCCAAGCCACGCCCTGGAGCACTTCAAATGAAGTTATAGCCGATTATTATACCTGTGTTTGCTGGTGTGGAAACGGCTGTCCCCAGCCGTTCAGTTCGTTGCGGCGCGGAGCGTCGCCAACACGGCTGGGGACAGCCGTTGCTACAACAATCTTAGAAACGCCCTGGCGCCGAACGGGGTTTCCCTCAGCGGGTCACGCGCAGGCGGGCGAAGGTGGCGGGCGCGAGGGCCGGCAACTCGATCCGCACCACCTCGATCGAGCCCTCGGTCGAAACCACGACGGCGGCATCGCCGGCGAGCGCCTGCCAGGGGCCGCCCGCCGCGGTGGCGGTCTCGACTTGGTATACGATCCCATCCAAGGCGCGGTCGGCTTGCCGGCGAAATTCCAAGGA
>JALOTV010000067.1 GCA_025457685.1 Opitutaceae bacterium | reverse complement strand
GTCGCGTTCAGCGCGCGAACGGGCGAGTATGGGTTTGCCACCGACTCGGAGACGGGGGCAGCCTCGGCATCCGTCCGCGTCTTCGAGGTTGTCTCGAAGACGTGGAAGATCCCTCCCATCCCCCACACCTAATCGCATGAAATTCGTCCGCTTAATGCAGGCTTCCGCCGTCGCCGCCGCCGGCGCGCTTTCCCTCAATCTCGCCGTGGCGCAAGACGCCGCCCCTGCCGCCCCCGCCGCCGCGCCTGCCGCGACGTGTTCGAGGCTTTCGGTTATCTGGTCGGACAGCGCATCGGCATCTCCGAGTTCGAGCTTAGCGACGCGGAAAAGGCGGCCACGCTCAAGGGCCTCGAGGCGGCGTTCAGCGGCGAGAAGGACAAGTTCAACCCCGAGTTGTTCGGCGCCGAGATCCAGCGCGTGCTCGGCGGGCGTCAGCAGGTCGCGATGGCGAAGGCCACCGCGAAGGCGGACGCCGAGGCCTCGGCCTACTTTACCGAGCTGAAGAAGAACAACCCGAAGGTCCTCTCCACCGAGAGCGGCCTGCACTACGAAGTCATCCAGGAAGGCACCGGCCCCAAGCCCAAGGCCACCGACACCGTGCGCGTGCACTACACCGGCACCCTGGTCAACGGCACCAAGTTTGACAGCTCCGTGGATCGCGGCGAGCCGGCCGAGTTCCCCCTCAACGGCGTGATCCCCGGCTGGACCGAGGGCCTCCAGCTCGTCGGCGTCGGCGGCAAGCTGAAGCTGCACATCCCCTCCAAGCTCGGCTACGGCGAGCAGGGCGCGGGCGGCAGCATCCCGCCGAATGCGACCCTCGTTTTCGACGTCGAGCTGCTTGAGATCAAAGCGCCGGCCGCCGCCGAGGTCACCACCGCTCCCGTCGCTCCGGCGATGGAGTAAGGCGAATCTTACGGTCCGGATAATCTCCGCAAAAAAAGTCCGGCTCCACTCGCGTGGGGCCGGACTTTTTTGTTGGGCGAAAATCCGCCGGATCGCTCAGAGGCGGGCGATGATGGCGTCGGCCATGGCCTTGGTGCCGACCGAGGGCTTGCCGAAGGCGATGTCGCCGGTGCGCACGCCGTCGGTGGCCACGGCGCCGCGCACGGCGGCTTCGATCTTGGACGCGATGGCGTCCAGGCCGAAGCTGTAGCGCAGCATCATGGCGGCGGAGAGGATCTGGGCGCACGGGTTGGCGATGCCCTTGCCGGCGATGTCGGGGGCGGTGCCGCCGGCGGGTTCGAAGAGGCCGAAGGGCAGGCCGAGGGAATTTTTGCCGGTGCCGAGGGACGCGCTGGAGAGCATGCCGAGCGAGCCGCAGATGACCGCCATCTCGTCGGACAGGATGTCGCCGAACATATTTTCGGTGAACAGCACGTCGAACTGGTTGGGATCGCGGGCGAGCTGCATCGCGGCGTTGTCGACATACATGTGGCTGAGCGCGATGTCGGGGTGGTGCTTGGCGAAGTAGGCGGTGACGACGCGGCGCCAGAGCACGGAGGTCTCGAGCACGTTGGCCTTGTCCACCGAGCAGACTTTCTTGCCGCGGGCCTTGGCGGTGACGGCGGCGACCTCGGCGATGCGCTCGATCTCGGAGGTCTTGTAAACCATGGTGTCGATCGCCTGCTCTTCGCCGTTTTCCAGGGTGACGGTGGTCTTGGGCTGGCCGAAGTAGATGCCGCCGGTGAGCTCGCGGATGCACACGATGTCGATGCCGTTGGGGATGCGTTCGGTCTTGAGCGGCGAGGCGTCGCGCAGATCGGGATAAAGCAGGCCGGGGCGGATATTGGCGAAAAGGTTGAACGCCTTGCGCAAAGGCAGGAGCGCGGCGCGTTCCGGCTGCTCCTTGGGGGGAAGTTTTTCCCACTTCGGGCCGCCGACCGAGCCGAACAAAATGGCGTCGGCCTGCTGGCAAAGCGCGAGGGTGGAGTCGGGCAGGGCCTTGCCGTGGGCGTCGATGCCGGCACCGCCCACCGGCGCGATCTCGTAGGAAAGGGTGAGGCCTTCTTTCTTGGCCACGTGTTCGAGCACGCGGAGCGCCTCGCTCATGACTTCGGGGCCGATGTAATCACCGGGCAGGACAGCAAATTTCAGGTTGGGCATGGGATGAGAAGAATCGCCGACTCCATGCGTGCGCGGGGCGGGTGGCAAGGCGGCTTTGGCGGCGGGCGCGACGGGTGGTGAGGGCGCACGGGCAAAGGAGAAATCACGCGCGCCGGCTTGCCGCCGAGGGGCGCGGGAGTAAGGACACATCTTATGAGCCACTACACTTTTCCCACCGAGTTTCGCGCCCTCTATGACCACGCCTGCTCGCAATACGCGAAAGGCCTGCGCGGCGCGGAGACGTTTTTCAGTTCTGAGCAACAGGCTTGGCTCGCGGCGAACGGCATCACCGAGCAGGCGATCTACGACTACGCCGAGGATCAGGCCAACTATGGCGAGCCGGGGTTTGAGCATGCCTTGCAGATCGAGACCGTGCGGCGCGATTATTTCCTCAACGTGCAGAAAGGCGTGCCGTCCGGCGTCGTCGCCGATCCGGCAAACTGGCCGGCAAAGGACGCCGAGGTGGATGGCATAGGCTGGTTGCCGCGCATCCTGCCCAAGGCCCGCGCTAAGCTTCGCGGCGAATTGCCCTCGACCCTGATGTATGGGTGCGGAGGCGACCGCAGGTTTCTCAAGCACAACCACATCATGCCCGCCGAACTTTTGGCGCTGGTCTGGCGTCATGCGGACGACGCGGCGCTGGTGGCCTGGGTGAAGGCCCGGCGCCAAGCGTGCGGGGTGAAATAACCGGCCGCCGGCCCGACCGGCAGCAGCACGCAATTTGCGTTTGAAACCGAGCCGAAGGCCTGCGGGATTCGGTTCGATGACAACGTTTTTACGGTCGGCAGGGGTGGTGCTCGCAGTGGCCGCAATGTCGCTTTGCGCGCGCATGCAGGCGGAGTCAGAGTCGGCGCAGGGGGCGGCGACAGCGCAGGAAGTGCGACCTGTGGTCGCGCCGGAGCCGGCGGCCGCTGAGAAGGTCACCTTGCCCTCCGATCACGAGACATACGTCACGGCGATCAAGGAACGTCGTGTATTACAATTCAACTACGGCGGCCACGTGCGCGTGTGCGAGCCGCACTCCTACGGCGTGGGCAGCTCGGGAGAGCCCATTCTGCATGTTTATCAGACGGCGGGGAGTAGCGGGTCGAAACCGCCGCCGGGCTGGCGCACCTTTACGATCACAGGTATCTCGGATCTCGTGCTGACGCAGCGGAAATTCAAGGGGCCGCGCGCCGACTACAGCGACCAGAAACCCGAGCTTTCGCCCACCTGGGCGGAGTTGGCCTCCGCCGATTAGGACGGAGGCGTAAGCCGCGTCCCGCGCGCTGCGGTGGAACAACTGGCGGTCAGCGCTCGAGGGCGGCGCGGGCGAGGCGTTGGCCGGCGGAAAGGCAGGCGGGCAGGCCTATGCCGTCGCGCAGGGGGCCGCCGATGTGCAAACCGGGGTGGCGCTCCTCGGCGGCGCGCAGGACCTCGAGGTGGGCGTCGTGGCCCAGCTGATACTGCGGGATGGCGTGGGTCCAGTGGGTGCGTTGGGCAAACACCGGATCGCCGCGCACGCCGAGGAGCGTGGCGAGCTCGCGTTGCACGACCGGCAGCTGGGCTTCGATTGGCTGGCCGGCGAGTTCGCGGTGGCGGGCTCCGCCGACCATCACGGTGAGCGCGACGTGTCCCTCGGGGGCGCGGGCGGGGAACAAAGTCGAGTTGAACAAGACGCCGAGCAGCGGGCGCTTTTCGACGGATGGAAGGAGCACGCCGAAGCCGTCGAGCGGGTGGGCGACATCCGCGCGTTTGTAGCCGAGGAAGAGCGAAGTGACCGCCGGGTGCTCCACGTGATCGAGGGAGGCGAGCGAGGTGGGCGCGCCGGGCGCACCGATCTCGAGGCGGGCCAGGGCGGGAGCGGGCAGGGTGAGCAAAACCCGGGCGAAGCGTTCGCCCGGCGCGGAGTCGAGAATCCAGCCCTCGCTCGTGGGGGTGAGGCGGCTCACCGCGCAACCCAAGCGTAGCGACCTGGCCGGCAGGGCGGCGGCGAGTGTGCGCGGCAGGGTGGCGAGACCCTCGGTAAAACTGATGATGGGCGGCGGACCGGAGGGTTCGCCCTTGGCGCGTTTGGCGCGGGCGGAGGCGATCTGGGATTTGATCAAGGACCCGTGCTCTTGCTCGCCCTTCCAGAGGGCGGGGAAAGCGTGGCGGGCGGAGAGACGGCGCGGATCGCCGGCGTAGATGCCGGAGACGAACGGATCGAGCGCGTAGACCAGCAGCTCCTGGCCGAAATGGTCGCGGAAAAAATCGGCGAGAGGCACGTCCTGCGGACGAGTTTGGCGGGGATGAAAGTATTCGCGGAAGAGGCGCGCCTTGGTGCGCAGCGAAAACAGATTGGAGCGCAGGAAAGCGGGCGGCGAAAAGGGCAGGGCGCGCAGCCGGCCATCGCGCACGATGTAGCGATTTTTCGCGGCGGGCGAGGCCTGCTGGCGTTCGGAGGCGAGGCCCAGTTCGCCGATTAGCGCGGAGATGGCGGGAGTTTCCTGCAGGGAATTGGGTCCGGCCTCGACCAGCCAGCCTTCGGAGTGGCGGGTGCTGCGGATGACCCCGCCGACCTCGGTGGCGGCATCGAAAACCACGACGCGAAGCCCCGCGCGTGCGAGGGTGTAGGCCGCGCTCAGGCCGGTGAGACCAGCGCCCAGGATGGCGATGGGAGATGAATCGGAAGCTGAACCCAGCATGGCGATGAAGGTATCAGAAAAAGCGACGCCGTGTCGCCGCGTTTATTGTGAAATCGTGCGCGGCCAAACCACGCGCAGTCGCGCCGCCTAGCGGAAGGTGACGACGGTATCGACCAAGGCCTCCATGCACTCGATCTTGGCGTCGGGAGTGATGCCGTGGCCGAGGTTGAAAACATGGCCGGGGCGGCCGCGCATGGACTCGAGCAGGCGGGCGGCCTGGGCGCGGACGATCTCGGGCGTGGTGGTCATGAGCACGGGATCGAGGTTGCCCTGGAGCGCGACTTGCGCGGGCAGGGCGGCGCGCACGAGCGCGAGATCGGCGGTCCAGTCCACGCTGATGGCGCGCACGCCGGAGGCGGCTTGGACGGCCAGATGCGGCGCGGTGCCCTTGGCGTAGAGAATGACAGGGAAGCCGGGTGGCAGGGAGGCGACGAGCTGGCGGATCCAGCGCAGCGAGGCGGCCTCGTAGTCGGGGCCGGCGAGGATGCCGCCCCAGCTGTCGAAGATCTGGATGGCGTCGGCCCCCGCCTCGATCTGGAGGCGGAAGTAGGCGGCGAGCGCGGCGGTGAGTTTTTCCAGCAAGGCCTCGAAGGCGGCGCGGTCGGTGTAGAACAGCAGCTTGGCGCGGGCAAAATCGTCGGAGCTGCCGCCCTCCAGCATGTAGGTGGCGAGCGTCCACGGAGAGCCGCCGAAACCCAGCACGGTGTGGCCCGTGGAGGAGACCTCTTTTTTGATCAGGCGCAGGGCGTCGCCCACGTAGGCCAGACGCTCCGCGATGGCGGACGCGGGGGCGAGGGCGTCGATCTGGGCGCGGGTCTCGAGGCGATAGGCCATCTGGATGCCGCCGGTGTCGCGGAACGCGTAGGGCTGGCCGAGCGCCTCGGGGATGACGAGGATGTCGGAAAAGAGGATGGCGGCATCGAGCCCGGGGAAGCGGCGCAGCGGCTGCAAGGTGACCTCGGTGGCGAGCTCGGGCGTCTTGACCATCTCGAGGAAAGACGAGCGGGCTTTGAGCGCGCGATATTCCGGCAGATAGCGACCGGCCTGGCGCATCACCCAGATGGGCGGGCGCTCAAGCGGCTGGCAGGCGAGGGCGGAGAGGAAACGGTCGCGATGAGTCATGGAAAGAGTCGGAGAAAAAGGCGGATGTCTGCGCGGATGAACCCCAAAAGATCAGGCGCCATCGGCCCAGGCGCGCGGGCGGAGGAAATCGGTGTGGAGGCGATGCTCCTCCGTGCCGGGCAAGGGCGCGCGACCGTAATCCCAGCGCACGAGCGGCGGCAGGCTCATGAGGATGCTTTCGGTGCGGCCGCCGCTCTGGAGACCGAAAAGGGTGCCGCGATCCCAGACGAGGTTGAACTCCACGTAGCGCCCGCGGCGATACAGTTGCCAGTCGCGCTCGGCGGCGGTGGTCGGCGTGAGTTTGCGGCGGGCGACGATGGGACGGTAGGCGGGCAGGTAGGCGTCGCCGACCGCGCGCATGAGGGCGAAGGATTTTTCAAAGCCGAGGGCGGAGAAATCGTCGAAAAACACGCCGCCGATGCCGCGTGGCTCGCCCCGGTGTTTGAGGAAAAAATAATCGTCGCACCACTTTTTGAAGCGCGGGTAGTGCTCGGCGCCGAAAGGCGCGAGCGCGTCGCGGGCCACGCTGTGCCAATGCACGCAATCCTCCTCGTAGCCGTAGTAAGGCGTGAGGTCGAAGCCGCCGCCGAACCACCACACCGGCGCGGAGCCGTCGGCGGGCGTGGTGGAGAAAAAGCGCACGTTTGCGTGGCTGGTGGGCACGCGGGGGTTGCGCGGATGGATCACGAGCGAGACGCCCATCGCCACCCAGGGACGACCGGCGAGCTCTGGCCGGTGCGCGGTGGCGCTGGGCGGCAGGGTGGCGCCGGTGACGTGCGAGAAACCGACGCCGGCTTTTTCAAACACCGCGCCCACGGCGAGGATGCGGGTGCGGCCTCCGCCGCCTTCGGGGCGCGTCCACTCCTCGGCGGTGAAGCCGGCCTGTCCGTCCTCCTCGGCGAGGGCGGCGCAGATGCGGTCCTGCAAGCCGAGCAGGTAGGCTTTGACGGCGGCGAGATCGGGGGCGGGCGAGGCGGACATGGACGGGCAGGATGTAAGAAAGCGCGGGCGGATGACACGGAAGAAAACACGCGAGGCGGCGTCGGCGGCGGGGGGGCTTGACGACTTTGCTACGGTGCAAGGGCTCGACAGCGGGTAAGCGGTGCGCGATGCCTACGGGTTCGCGATTCGCGCCCGACGTCGAACGCACCCTTACTCGATGAACACAACTGTGCTAGCGACCTTGGCGGCGACCGGTTTTACGGTGGCGTTTTTCCATGCGGCGATCCCGACTCACTGGTTGCCCTTCGTGCTGGTGGCGCGGGCGCGCGGGTGGCAGGCGAGCAAGACCATGGGCGTGGCGCTCGCGGCCGGGGTGGGCCATGTGTTGCTCACCTCGCTGCTCGGACTGGTGATCGCCTGGCTGGGCTTCACCTTGGACGAACACCTCGGCGAGTGGTTCAAGCTCATCGCGGGCGGGGCCTTGGTCGCGGTCGGCGTGTATTTTGCGATCCAGCAGCTTAGGGGCGCCGGCTTGCGGCATCATCATCTGCCCGGCGGGCACCACCACCCGAGCGAACACTGCGGCCATGAAGGCGACGCCAGCCACATGGAGCACGAGCTCCGGGAGAGCCCGTTGGTGCAGGCGAGAACGTCTGACTGGGCGGCGATCAGCGGGCTGTTCGTCATGCTCACGCTCTCGCCGTGCGAGGCGTTTTTGCCGGTTTATCTGGCCGGCGTGGAGTTTGGCTGGACCGGATTTTTCGTGCTGAGCGGCATCCTGGCGGTGGGCACCTTGGGCGGGATGGCGCTCTTCACCTGGCTGATCTGGTTCGGGCTGGAGCGGGTGAATCTCAAGCGCCTTGAGCGCTACGAGGCGGGCCTGCTTTCCGTGGTGTTCTGCGCACTCGGCCTGATGATGTGGTTTATCAGCCATAACCACGGACACGCGCACTAGGGCGGTGTCTGGGTTTGAGCCCAGACACGCACTGATCACCTGCCCGGCTAGGCGGAGGCCGGGCGTCGGTTGAGCTGTTTGGCGCCGATGTCGCGGCGATAGTATTTGGTCTGCCAGTTCACACCTGCGCAGACCTGATAGGCGGCGTCGGCGGCCTGGCGGAGCGTGGGGGCGAGAGCGGTGACGCCGAGCACACGGCCGCCGGCGGCCACAAGTTGACCGGAAGCATTGCGCGCGGTGCCTGCGTGGTAGATGCGCACTCCGGGAGTGGGCGCGGCGGGCAGGGCGATGAGGTCGCCCTTCGGGTAGGCATCCGGGTAGCCCTGCGTGGCGACCACCACGCATAGGGCGTGTTCGGCGCGTTCCGCGGCGCGGCCGGAGCGATCCAGGAGTCCGGTGGCGGCCTCCCAGAGCAGGGCGAGCAAATCGTCGGCTAGGCGGGGCAGCACGACCTGGGTCTCGGGATCGCCGAAGCGGGTGTTGTATTCGAGCACGCTCGGTCCCTGCGGCGTGAGCATGATGCCGATGAAAAGCGTGCCCCGGAAATCGATGCCCTCGGCGGCGATGGCCTCTACGGAGGGACGCACGATCTCGCGCTCGATGCGGTCGAGCAGCGCGGGCGTGACCACCTCGGCGGGTGAATACGTGCCCATGCCGCCGGTGTTGGGGCCGGTGTCGCCGTCGCCGATCCGCTTATGATCCTGCGAGGTCGGGAGCATGATGTAGTTTTTTCCGGATACGACGACGAGCATGCTCGTCTCCTCGCCGAAGAGGCAGTCCTCGATCAGGACCTGCGAGCCGGCGGCGCCGAATTTGTTGCCCGAAAGCATGTCGCGGACGGCGGACTCGGCCTCGGCGAGGCTCTGGGCCACCACGACGCCCTTGCCGGCGGCGAGGCCGTCAGCCTTGACCACGATGGGGGCGCCGCGCGAGCGCAGGTAGGCCACGGCGGGCTCGACCTCGGTGAAGATGCCGGCGGGCGCGGTGGGGATGCCGTGTTTGAGCAGGATCTGCTTGGTAAAGACCTTGGAGGCCTCTAGCCGGGCGCCATCGGCGCGTGGTCCGTAGGCGGGGATGTTTTCCTTGGCCAAGGCGTCCACAAGGCCGAGGGAAAGCGGGACTTCGGGGCCGACGACGACGAAGGCGACGCGCTCGCGCCTGGCGAGAGCGACGAGCCCGGCGATGTCGTCCGCAGCCACGGGGAAACAAGTCACATCCGACGCGATGCCGGCATTGCCTGGCGCGCAGATCACCCTCGGGCGGGCGGGGCTGGCCAGCAGGGCAATGACGAGGGCGTGTTCGCGGCCGCCGGAGCCGACGACGAGGACGGAGGAGGGGAGAGGCATGGTGAAGTGAAGACCGATGACGTGGACGAGTCGGACGGGGCTTGGCTGACGCGAGTTAGGAACGCCGGCGCCGGGCGCGGGGATCAAGGGCGAAGACGCGGGAATTAAAAAATTAAAAAGCCCGACCGGCGGCGGTCGGGCGCTGACTCACGGGAAGGCTATGCCGGGCTCAGAGCTTGGCCTGAAGCTTGGCCTTGAGGCTGTCCTTGGACTGCATGCCCACGAGGGTCTCGACGAGGTGTCCGTTCTTGAAGAGCAGCATGGTCGGGATGGCGCGGACGGCATACTTCTCGGCGAGCGAGCCGTGGTCGTCCACGTTGACCTTGCCGATCACCAGCTTGCCGGAGAGCTCGTTGGCGAGTTCGGCGAGGATGGGGGCGATGGCCTTGCAGGGGCCGCACCACGGGGCCCAGAAATCCACCAGGACGGGAGTGGCGCCAGTGATGGCGGCTTGGAACGAAGTTTCGTCGAAATGAGCGAGCGCGTCGGACATGGTCGGGTTATTGATTTTTCAAGAACAGAAGCACGGCAAAGGAGATGGCCGCCACGGCGGCGATGGCGGAAAGGGCCACGATCACGGGCGAAGGCGCGTCGTCGGCCGAGGACGGGATGGGGGAGCTGAACTTGGCGTCGGCGAACTTGTCGGGGTTGGCCGGGTGCACGTTGCCCGAGAGCTTGAGCGCCGGACGGGCAGAGCCAGAGGCAGCCGAGGCCGAGGCGGCGAGCGCGGCGGGAGTGGCGTTGCTGTTGGACGAGCCAAGGGTGGGCGGCGGAGCCGAGAGGGTGGGGGCGGGAGCCGCGGCAGGCGCAGCGCCCTCGGCGGGGGTCGGGGCCTTGGGGGCGAGGCTGAGCTTGGGCTTCAGGGCTTCGGGCTGGGGACTGGGGGTGTCACTCATGGTGTGGGAAAGGGGTTGTGTGATTGGCGCGGAAAGAGGCGATACAACAAACGCGTGTTATGCGATAGGTCGAGGCCTTAGCGAGGCGTGGACTTGTGGATGATCTCGGCGAGTTCGCGGCGATCGATGGTTTCGAGGGCCTTGGACCGTCGCTTGAGTTCCTCGAATGTCTTGATCGTGGTCTCGGCCATGCGCTCGTGGGTCTCCGCCGATCCGCCCACCAGCACGAATTTTTCTCCGGTGGTGATGCGTTTGTGGCCGTCTTCGTTGTCCAGACCCACGCCCAGCAAACCGGCGGTGGGTTTGGCGGGGGCGGACTTTTTGGAAGGAGATGGGCGCTCGCGTTTGCTCACGGCCTAGACGGTGCGTCGTTCGTCGGGTGTTTCAAGCGGGTTCTCGACAAGCTGCGGTTCGGGCGCGGAGGTGGTTATAACAGGACTGGGGGCCGCTTCGGCAGGGGTGGGCACCGCTGGAATCACGGCCATGGCGTCGTCGGACGACGATAGCGTTTCCGACTCTTCGCCGGTCTCGTCATCCGTCTCATCGGCAAACGGGGGTGGGGCAGGGGGCGCGAGATGGGAGGCGGATTCATCCGTGGCCGGGTCGGGCTCGGTCAAATCCGCGGAGGGCTCGACGATCATTTCCTGAAGCGTCTCGTCGACGGCCTCGATGTGGATGTCGGTGTAGGCCTCGTCCTGGCGGACGCGCAGTTTTTTCAGACGCGTGAGCTCGAGGACAGCGATGAAAGTGGCGACGAGGACGCGCACCGTGACGGGGCGTCCTTCGAAAAGGTCGGTAAACAGGAAGCGCTGCTTGCTGCGGATGAGTTCGAGCAGCTCCTCCATCTTGTCGGAGACGGTGACCTCTTCGCCCTTGATTTCGCCGACGACGAGCTTCTCGGCGAGGCGACGGAGAACGAGGTTAAACACGTTCCAAACCTCGATGCGATCGACAGGTTTGAGCGGACGATCCTGGTCGGTCGCGGCGACTTCCACGACGTGACGCGTCAGCATGTCGCGCTGGAACGAGGCGAGTTCGCCGATCTTGGCGGCGGCCTCCTTGAATTTTTTGTATTGGAGGAGCTGATGGACCAGCTCCCAGCGAGGATCGAGCGGGTCGTCGTTTTCCGCGTCGCCGGTGGCCGCCTGACCGCGCGGAAGGAGCATGCGGCTTTTGATCTCCATGAGCGACGCGGCCATCACGAAAAACTCGCCGGCGATCTCGAGGTCCAGTTCGCGCATCGAGCGGAGCACCTCGATATATTGCTTGGTGACGGTCGCGATGGGGATGTCGTAAATATCCAGCTCGTTTTTCCGGATAAGGAAGAGGAGCAGGTCGAGCGGGCCCTCGAAGACGGGCAGCTTGATACGAAGATCGGCGTCGGGAACCACGTGAAAAGGCGGGATGCTTGGCCGCAGTCGTGTCGCCGCAAGGTCAAAGCTCATGCTCTCGCGAGGAGCGGCGGCGCAAAAAAGCCGCTCGCGGAAACGAGCGGCTAAAGCATGGGGAGACGGCCAGAAAGGGCGCGGGGAAAAACGCTCAGTTATTGCCGTGAGGGCGACCGGCGTCTGCGGGGGCTTTGGCCTTGGCAGCGGCGAGCTCGGCCTTGGCGGCGGCGAGCTGGGCCTTGAGTTCATCTTCGGTCGGCTCTTGGGCGGCGGCTTCGTTTTCGGCCGAGGCCTTCTTGAATTCCTTCATCGACTTGCCGATGCCGCGCGCGAGCTCGGGAAGCTTCTTCGCGCCGAAGAGAAGAATCAGCACGCAGAGGATCAGGATGATCTCGGGGCCACCCAGCGAGAAACCGAGAAGAGGGAAGGTGAACAGGGACATGGCGCGGAGGCTGGTTTGCGGTCGGGATCTAGTAAAGGGGGAATGCGTGCGGCAGGTTTGCGGAGGTGGGCGTCGGTTGGCGACGACGCGTCGGTCGGGATGGGAATCAGGTCTCTGGCGAACAAGCGCGCGGCCCACAAAAAGCGCCCCGACTCGAGGGCCGGAGCGCTGAATTGAAGGGCCGGAGCCGAGCCGGTTCTCAGACCGTGTAGGTCTGTCCCGGGACGGGATCGATCACCTTGGTGTTGGGGAGCCGGGCCTCGAGTTCGCGCTGGAACCAGGCGCGGGCCTCGGGTTCGCCGTGGGCGAGCACGATGCTGCGCGCGCCGGTCTGGACCGCGAACTGGAGC
>JALOTV010000347.1 GCA_025457685.1 Opitutaceae bacterium | reverse complement strand
GCCCGCACCGAGCACATCGAGGCGCGCGGCGGCAGCCCGTTTAACGAGCTCACCCTGCCCGACGCGCTCATGACTTTCCGCCAGGGCATTGGCCGCCTCATCCGCAGCCACCGCGATCGCGGGGTCATCACCATCCTCGACTCCCGCATCGTGCAAAAACCCTACGGCCGCAGCTTCCTCGCCTGCCTGCCACAGTCCAAACACACCCGCTTCAACCGCGTGAACCGCGCCGAGGTATTCCAGCCTTTCATTTGATACGCGCCCGCGTTTCGCTTTGGTTTGCCTCCCTTACCCATGTTTATCACCGCCGCAGCCCAGACCGACATCGGCCTCGTCCGCTCCGAAAACGAGGACCGCCTGCTCTGCGCCGATGATCTGCACCTCTACGCGGTGGCCGATGGCATAGGCGGCCTGCCCGGCGGCGCCGAGGCCGCGCAAACCGCCATCACCGCCTTGCTCCAGGCCGCCCGCAAGTCCGCCAACACCGCCCAGCCCATCGACCTTCCCGCCGCCCTGCGCGCCGCCAACGAGGCCGTGCTCGATCTCGGCGCCACGCTCTCGCCCGAGTGCGGTCTGGGCACCACCCTTTGCGTCGCCACCATCAACGGCGGCCAGCTCCACGTCGCCAATGTCGGCGACTCCCGCTGCTACCTTTATCGCGAACACCGCATGCTCCTCCTCACCACCGACGACACGGTGGAGAACGAGGTCCTCCAGCGCCGCGCCCGCGGCGAACGCGTGCAACTCGAGGATCGCTACCGCAACGCCCTCACCCGCTGCATCGGCCAGCCCATGCCGCTCGAGGTCGAGGTCCGCGTCCACCCCCTCAAGGCCGGCGACCAGATCCTCGTCTGCTCCGATGGCCTCAGCCGCGTGCTCGACGATGGCCAGCTCGCCCGCCGTCTCGGCGAGGATTATCCGCCTTCCGTCGTTCTCGGTGCCCTCGTCGCCGACGCCCTCGCCAAGGGCGGACCGGACAACATCACCGGCGTGCTCATTCGCATCGACGCGATTTAGGCCCACCAGCCTCGCCACGCGCCGGCCGCCGCCCGTTTCCGCATGTCCGACCGCATCGCCCAGTTCTCCGCCCTCGTTGCCGCCCAGCCGGCCAACCCGCTTTTTCGTTTCAGCCTGGCCCAGGCCCTCGACGCCGCCGGCCGCCTGCCCGAGGCCGCCGAACACTACCAGACCTGCGTCGCCGCCCGCGCCGACTGGATGATGCCGCGCATCCTGCTGGGAAAACTCCTCCTCCGCTCCGGCGATCCCGCCGCCGCCCGCCCCCTGCTCGAAGACGCCCTCCGCCTCGCCCACGAGCAAAACCACGAGGACCCCGCCGCCGAGTTGAGCGCCTTGCTCGCCGGCCTCTGAAGACGCGTCTCTCGCGTCTCCCGCGTGCTCGCGACACGCCGAGACGGCTCCGCTGAAACTGTTCTCTGTTTCCGCGAGATAGGCGTGCGCGCCGGATTCCGGTGCAATGCGGAGTTCACTCGGCATCACCGTCCTCCACCGCTCTCCCTCCTCGATCCATGTCCTCCCCGCTCTTCTCCCTCGCCGGCAAAGTCGTCGTCGTCACCGGTGCCACCGGCACCCTCACCGGCTGCGCAGCCGATTACCTCGCCAGCCAGGGTGCCCGCGTCGCCTACCTCGGCCGCACCCCGGCCAAGCTCGATGCCGCCCTCGCCAAGGTCCGCGCCCTCTCGCCCCAGGCCGAGGTCATGGCCGTAGCGGCCGACGTGAACGACCGCCCCGCCCTCGAACAGGCCCGCGATGCCATCGTCGCCAAGTGGGGCCGAATCGACGCCCTGCTCAACGGCGCAGGCGGCAACCAGCCGGGCGCCACCATCACGCCCGACAAGACCTTCGCCGACCTCGATTTCACCGCCTTCCAGCAGGTCGTGGACCTCAACCTCCACGGCACCGTCCTCCCCACCCTCGTCTTCACCCCCGCCCTGCTCGCCTCCGGCTCCGCCAGCGTGGTCAACTACTCCTCGGCCTCCGCCGCGCGCGCCATCACTCGCGTGGTCGGCTACTCCGCCGCCAAGGCCGCGGTGGAAAACTTCACCCGCTGGCTCGCCGTGGATCTCGGTCGCCGCACCAAGGGCGGCGTGCGCGTCAACTCCCTCGTCCCAGGCTTCTTCCTCGGCGAGCAAAACCGCCGCCTCCTCACCAACGAGGACGGCTCCCTTACCGCCCGCGGCCAGACCATCTGCCAGCAGACTCCCTTCGGCCGCTTCGGCACCGCCGACGAGCTCAACGGCGCCATCCACTACCTCGTGGCCGACGCCTCCAAGTTCGTCACCGGCACCACGCTCGTGGTCGACGGCGGCTTCGGCGCCTTCTCCGGCGTCTGAGCCGCGCCCGCCCGCGCCTTTACGGCGCGGGTTCCCCGTAGGCGATGCCGCGGCCGGCCGTGCTCATGTAGACGCGGCCAAACACATTGCGGTCGCCTACCACGAACTGCCCGTTCGCCATTCCGCCGTATTGATGCGCGTCGTCCGTCACGCGGAGCCACGTCGCGCCCGAGTCCGTTGACCGATACACGCCCGGCTTTCCGCCGCCCGCCCGACCCCAGATAAACACCGTGTCTTCGTCGCGCCCGGGCGCGGCCTTGCCCAACCCCACCGCGTTCGCCACCTCCACGCCGTCCACCCGCTCGAAGGTTTTTCCGCCGTCGCGCGAGCGATGCAGGCCGGCGCTGTTTTGCGCCATCCACAGGTGCCCCTCGCGACGCGGCACCATGCGCAGAATGTCGCTCGCGCGTTTCACCAATTCGCTCACGACCTGAAACGACACCCCGCCGTCGTTGCTGGCCCAGAATTGCCCGCTCGACCAGTGATAGAGATAGAAACGCCTCGGGTTCACCGCGTCCGCATACACCCGCCCCGCGAACTCCGGCCCCGTCGCCTTCGCCCAGGTGAGGCCGCGATTCGTGCTGCGCCACACCCCGTTCGCGCGCGACGGACTCCACAACAACACTTCGCCGTCGGCCGACCAGGCCAGGCTGCCGCCGCTCGCCTTTTCCACCGGCCCGTTTTTCAGCACCGCCCAGGTGCGCCCCATGTCGTCGGAGACCTGCAGCGATCCGCCCGCCCTCGCCACCATGCGCGGGTCCAGCGCCGCCACCGCCAGCGCCGTTACCGAGCCCATCATGGGCGAGTGCGCGCCCCGCGCCGGCGACACCCGCACGTCGTCGTGCACAAACCCGTCGTAGTCGAGGATCACCGAGATGGCCGGCCCGCCCTCGATGCTCACCA
>JALOTV010000346.1 GCA_025457685.1 Opitutaceae bacterium | reverse complement strand
ATCATGTAGAACGTGGTGGTCTTGCCGGCGCCGTTGGGGCCGAGAAAGCCCACGATCTCACCGGCGCGGGCGGTAATGTCGACGCCCGAGACGACGGTGCGCTGGCCGTAGGTTTTGACCAAGCCGCGGGTGGAGATTTCGGCGGTGGAGTTGGAGGGGGCGGCGGGGGCGGTCACGGAAGCGGAGGTGTTGGCCGAAGAGGGGAACGAAGCGCGCAAAGGGAGCGGCGGCTTATTTTTTGGCGGGAGCGGGAAAGGAGACCGACGGTGTCGGCGCGGAGGTCTGGGCGGGGGCTGCGGAGCGCGGCTTGGCGTTGGCTCCAAGGTCGTCGATGGGCGGGGCGGTGATCTTGACGTTGGTGCCGAGCACGGCGCGCTGGCCGCGGAGGAGAATGAGGGGCTCGCCGGTGGCGACCATGCCGTTGCTGTGGTCGATGATGACGGGGGCGCCGCTGAGCACGACCTTGTCCTCGCGGGGAAACACTTCGGCGCGCTGCGCGGTGGCCTCGCGGTCGCCCTGGACGATGCGGACGTTGCCGGTGGCGAGGATGTATTTGAACTTATCGACCGTGCCGATGGTGGCATCCTTGTCGCCCAGGCGGGTGGCGATGATGGTAAGCTGGTCGCAGGTGATGCGCAGGTTGGTGCCGGTGAGGATGACGTCGGTGGTGGCGACGGCGGTGGTCTCGTCGTCGGTGGACGTCATCTCAAGCTTCTGGCTGCGGAGCTCGGTGGGCACGGGTGCGACCGGAGCGGGCTGGGCCTTCGCTGGAATGACCAGGGACCAAGGACCAAGGACCAAGGCGGTGAGGGCGAAGATAAGGTGGCGGGCGTAGGTGTTCATTTGAGGATATCGCCGATGATACCGCGCATGACCACGTGGGCGTCGCGGCGGATGATGATTTTTTGGGCGGCGTGGTCGTAGCTCCAGTCGGCGCCGGTGACAGTCAGGTCGATGCGCTCCAGACGAACGGTGTCGGGGCCGGAGGCAAATTCGCGCTTGGGGAAAATGGTCGCGACGGGGGCGGCGAGCATGGCGTCGATGCCCTCGGTGGCGTCGCCTGTGAAGAGGGTGAGTTCCAGCTCTGTTGCGTCGATGCGGGTCGGATCGGGCAGGCGGGCCTCCGCGGCGCGGATCATGGTGTGGCGGAAGCCCTCGGCGGTGAAGGTGGGCAGGCGGAAGTTTTTCACCGGTGCAGAGGCGGTGGCCTGCGGCGCGGAGCGCGCCGAAGTAATAACCAATGGCGAATGACCAATGACCAAGGCCAAGGCGGCGCGGAAGATGAGGCGCGAGGGGGGCACGGCGAGGGTGGGGCGCGAGGTGGTTTAGTGGGCGAAGGTGTGACCTTGGGCGCGCAGGATATGTTCACAGACTTCGCGCACGGCGCCGCGGCCGGCGGGGCGGGCGGTGAGGTAGTCGGCGGCGGCGAGCGCGGCAGGCATGGCGTCGGGGACGGTGACGCCGATGCCGGCCCAGCGGATGGCGGCGGCGTCGATGTCGTCGTCACCCATGTAAACGATGTGGTCGGGGTGGATATCGAGCTCGGCGGCGAGTTCCTGGAGGGCGTCGAGTTTGTCGGTGCGGCCCTGCACGAGGTGGGGAATTTTGAGCTCGGTGGCGCGCACGGTGCTCGCGCCGGACGGGCGGCCGCTGATCCAGGCGGTGGCGATGCCGTGCTTGCCGAGGCGGACCAGGCCCATGCCGTCGAGGATGGAGAACTGCTTGGTCTCGGTGCCGTCGGAGGAGATGTGCACGGTGCCGTCGGTGAGGATGCCATCGACATCCATGGCGAAGAGTTTCACGGCGGCCCAGCGGGCTTCGGGGATGAGGTGCATGGCGGAAAAGGCGGAAAAGGTGAGAAGCGGAAACGCGAAAGCGGAGGATCAGCCGAGCCAGGTGACGAGTTTTTCGATGATGGAATCGCGGGTGGGGCGGTAGGCGTGCTCCAGCTCGGGGGCGAAGGGCACGGGCAGATCGAGCGAGGCGATGCGCATGGGCGGGGCCTCGAGGTCGAAGAACTGGCTTTCCAGGATCTGGGCGACCAGCTCGGCGCCGAAGCCGTGGGTGCGGCGACCCTCGTGGACCACGACCAGGCGGTGGGTGCGGGCGAGGGAGGCGCGGATGGCGTCGAGACGCAGAGGGGAGAGGGCGCGCAGGTCCCAGACATCGAGGGTCTTTTCGTATTCGGTTTCCAGATACGCGGCGGCCTCGGCGACGAGGTGGGTCATCTCGCCGTAGGTGACCACGGTGGCGTGGGCGCCGGCGCGGACGTGGCGCGGGGTCCAGACCTCGCGGTAGGCGGGGTTCCAGGCGACGGTGTGTTTGCCGCGTCGGTAGAGGGCCTTGTGCTCGAAGAGCAGGACGGGGTTGTCGTCCTCGTAGGCGGCGAGCAGGCAGTCGAAGGCGTCTTGCGCGGTGCTCGGGTAGAGGGCCTTGAGGCCGGGCATGGCGAGGAAGACCGATTCAAGTTCCTGGGAGTGGAAGGAGCCGAAGGTGAGACCGCCGCCGCAGGGCAGACGGAAAACCACGGGCACGCGCGCGCCGGAGCGGAAGTGGTAGGTGGCGGCGTTGAGCGTGATCTGGGTCATCGCCTCGGTGGCGAAGTCCGCAAACTGGAACTCCTCGATCGCACGGTGGCCGCCAAGGGCGAGGCCGATGGCGTAGCCGGTGCAGGCGGACTCGGCCAGCGGGGTGTTGAAAACGCGGGCGCGGCCGTGGGCGGCGAGCAGGCCTTCGGTGACTTTGAAGGCGCCGCCGTAGGCACCGATGTCCTGACCGAGCAGGACGGCCTCGGGGCGTTCGCGGAGGATCTTGGCGTGGGCGTGGGTGAGGGCCTGGGCGAAGGTGATGTTGTCCACGCGGGCCGCGTCGGCGGTGACGGTGGGCTGCCACGCGATGGGCGCGGAGTCGGGAGCGAAGGCGTCGGCGGGGAGCGATGCGGCGGACGGGCGCGGCACGCGTAGGGAAACTTGGATACAGGCTTCGAGCCAGGCCTTGAGCTCGGCGTCGATGGCGTCGGCCTGGGCGGCGAGGCCCTCGGCGGCGAGGCGCTCGCGCAGGCGGGGCAGGGGATCGGAGGCCTGGATGGCGGCGTTTTCCTCGGGGCTGAGGTAGTCGCAGGTATCGTAGGCGGCGTGACCACGCAGGCGGGCGACGCGGGCCTCGACCAGGAAGGGGCGGCACTCGGCGCGGGCGCGGTCGATGACCTCGCCGAGGGCGCGGGCGGAGGCGACGGGATCGGCGGTGAAATCGAGCGCGAGGCCCTCGATGCCGTAGCCGGCG
>JALOTV010000345.1 GCA_025457685.1 Opitutaceae bacterium | reverse complement strand
GGCGACGATGAGCCACGAGATACGCACGCCCCTGAACGGCGTGGTGGGCATGACGGGGCTCCTGTTGTCCTCCTCGCTCTCGGTCGAGCAGCGCGGCTACGCCGAGGTGGTGGGCGCGAGCGGCGAGTCCCTGCTCCAGCTGATCGACGACATCCTGGACTTTTCCAAGATCGAGGCGGGCAAGATCGAGCTGGAGGCGGTGGAATTTGATCTGCGGCGGGTGTGCGAGGAGACGCTGGAGATGCTGGCGCTGCGCGCGGACGAGAAGGATCTGGAGCTGGTGTGCGCGATCGATGCGCGCGTGCCCGAGCGGGTGCGCGGGGATCCGGGCCGCCTGAAGCAGGTGCTGGTCAACCTGGTGGGCAACGCGGTGAAATTCACCCAGCACGGCGAGGTGGTGTTGCGGGTGAAGCCCCCCACCGAGGCCCAGGACGAGTCGGTGCTGCGGTTCGAGGTGTGCGACACGGGCATCGGCATACCGCCAGAGAAGATCGATCAGGTGTTCGACCCCTTCACCCAGCTGGATGGATCCACCACGCGCCGCTACGGCGGCACGGGGCTGGGCCTGGCGATCGCGCGGCAACTGGTTGCCCTGATGGGCGGCAAGATCGAGGTGACGAGCGCGGTCGGGCAGGGCTCGGTATTCAGATTTGCGATACGCATGCCCGGGCTGGCCCCGGCGCGCCGGGGCGGGCTGCCGGACGGGATGGTCGCGCGCGTGGTCTCGGGCAACGCGGCCTCGCGCGAGGCGCTGGCGGCGATGCTGGCGGCGCAGGGGGCGAGCGTGAGCTGCTGGCGCGGCGCACCCGGAGAGTCGCCCGACTGGGAGGCGGAGTCGACGCTGGCGGACGTGCTGGTGGTGGACGCGCGTCTGCTGGACGAGGCCGGCGAGAAGGTGCTGGGCCGCGCGGCGGGCGGGATGGCGCTTACGCGCGTGGTGGTGCTGGCGCCGGTGGGGCGTCTGGCGCATCTGCCGGAGGCGATCCACGTGGTGGCGAAGCCGCCGCGGCTGGACTTCTTGCTGGCGGCGGCTCAGGGCCGCGCGCCGACCGGGCGGCGGGCGATGCCCGCGACCGGAACGACGGCCCCGATGGGTGTCGCCCCAGCGGACGCGACGGGCGACGGGCCCGCGCTCCCGAAGGCCGCGCGTCTGCTGGTGGTGGAGGACAACGTGGTGAACCAGCGGGTGGCGAAGGCCTTGCTCGCCAAGCTCGGCTACGGCCAGGTGGTGATCGCCAACAACGGCCAGGAAGGCGTCGAGGCGCTGGCGCGGGCGAATTTTGACCTAGTGCTGATGGATTGCCAGATGCCGGTGATGGACGGCTATGCCGCCACGGCGGCGATCCGCGATCCGGCCAGCGGGGTGCGGAACCACCGGGTGCCCATCGTGGCGATGACGGCGAACGCGGTGATGGGAGATCGCGAACGCTGTCTGGCCTCGGGCATGGACGACTACATTTCAAAGCCGGTCCAGATCACGACCCTGGCGGCGACCTTGGAAAAGTGGCTGGGCGAGCGGGACGACGAGGGCGACGCGACGTCCTGAGGCGAGGAACACCGCTTGCCTTCCGCGTTTAGATTTATTGACGCAAAGAGCGCCAAGATCGCGAAGTGGCGGAAGCGCATGCGCCTGTGTTTTGGACTTCGGGCGAAAGCGCTCCGCGCTTCTGCTACGAATCATTCTCGGGCGTAGCGAAACGGCGGAGCCGTTTCGTCGGGAAAGTCTAAATGCAATCAGGCGCGGGTATTAGTTTAGCGGGAAGGTGCGGCCTGCCGGGCGATTTGGATCTCGAGCAGCACGGGGTAGTGGTCCGAGCCAATGTCCGGCCCCACGCGGTAGGATGTGCAGACGAGGGCGGGGTTGAGCAGGGCGTGGTCGAGCGGGACGCGCAGGAAGGGGATGGGCACGGGCCAGGTGACGGGCAGGGCGGCGTGGCCGAGGGCGGCGGGGCGCAGTCCGCCGGCGGCAAGGAGGCGGCGGAGCGGGGGGCACCATGGCGTGGCGTTGAAATCGCCGAGCAGAAGCACGGGGGTGGGGGAGCCGGCGGGCGTGAGTTCGGAGACGAAGCGCATCCAGTTGGCGAGGTCGTCGAGGTGTTGATCGCGCAGCGTGGTGGAGGCCGTGTCGCCGGGCGGGAGCGGGTGGGTGAGCAGGATGCGCAGGTGGCGGTCGCCGTGCTCGAGGTTGAAGTCGAAGGACGGCGTCTCGACGTCGGCGAAGTATTCCACGCGCCCGCTGAGGGGAGGGCGGCGGGAGAGCACGGCGAGGCCAAAGTTGTCCTCGCGGTTTTTGTAGAAGGCGAAGGGGTAGGCTGCGCCGAGCGCGCTTTCCAGCTGGGCGCGCCAGCGGGCGTTGACCTCGAGCAAGGCGATAAGGTCGGGCTGCTCGGCGGCGATGAGGGCGAGCAGCCGTTCGGGCGAGGAGTTGGAGCTGAGGATGTTGGCGAAAAGGATTTTGAGCGGAGCGCCGGCGGTCGCGTCAGGCGGGGCGTCGAGGGGCGCGGCGTAGGCGACGAGGCCGGAGCGCGCGGGGTGTTGGTCGGACCACGACGGGCGAAGCACGGCCCAGGTGTTGAAGGCGGCGAAGGCGCAGAAAACCAGGGCCCAGCGCGGGCGGCGCAGGGCGAGGCAAAGCAGCGCGTAGGCGGCGAGGAGCGCGGCGTATTGCACGCGGAACGGTGAGAGCTGGGCGAGGAAGGCGGGGGAGCTGGAGAAGTAGGCCCAGGTGCTGAGCAGGCTGCCCGGCAGGGCGATCGTGGTGAGGGTCCAGAACGCGGCGCGGGCCATGCCGGCGAGGGTGCTCCGGGTGGTGGCGGGCGGGGTGGGGAGGAGCATCATGGGGCGGACGAACGAACGAGCGGGCGGGCGGGGGAGTGGGGCGGATGCGCGGGGGCGGGCGCAAAAAAAGGCCGCCCGGGGGCGGGGCGGCCTGATGGAGGACGGGGCGGCGCGGGCGAGCGTCAGATCTTGCCGGCCTTGCGCTGTTCGATGAGCCGGTAGAAGTCGGCGAAGAGCGGGTCGGCGTCGTTCGGGCCGGGGGCGGCCTCGGGGTGATACTGGACTGAGAAGATGGGCAGGGCCTTGTGGCGCAGGCCCTCGACGGTGTTGTCGTTGAGGTTGATCTCGGTGACGATGGCGCCGCCGCGTTCGAGGGAGGCGGGGTCTGTGGCGAAGCCGTGGTTTTGCGCGGTGATGGAGACCTTGCCGGTCTCGAGGTTCTTGACCGGCTGGTTGCCGCCGCGGTGGCCGAATTTGAGCTTAAACGTGGTGCCGCCGAGGGCGTGG
>JALOTV010000344.1 GCA_025457685.1 Opitutaceae bacterium | reverse complement strand
CATCCGGCCAAAACACCACGCGGAAGGCCTCGATTTGCAGCCCCGTCTTGCCCAGCTCGATGTCCTGCAGCGGTTCGTAGGCGGGATTGCGAAACCCCACCCACTTCGCCCACCGCCAGCTCGCCGGCAACAACCCGAAAAATCGCGGCATATCCCCGGTCAACAGCCCCGGCGACGCCGCTAGCCGTAGCACCGCGCCATCCGCGGCCACGATATCGAGCCCGCCATCCCGCACCCGCAGGCCCTTCGCCTCATCCCAATCCAGCGCCACCCGCCCGCGCAGGTCTCCCCTGCCCTCGGCCAGCAACCACGGCATCAACAAAGCCAGCTCCCCCAACTTCAGAGCCTCCACCGCCGCCACCGCCCGCACCACCGGCTTGTCGAGGGCCGTCGTGAACGCCCCGAGCTTCACCCGCCCGCCGAGAAAGTCCGCCTCGCCGCCCGCCACCTCCAGCTCCCGCTTCGCCGTCAGCCCGAAACGCACCGCCACGTTTTTCACCTCCGCCCCGGCCTTGCTCACCCGCGCCACCCGCAGACTTTGCCCCGGTGCCAGCACCCCGCCCGTAAAATCCCGCGCGACCAGATCCAGCTCCACCCCGCTCAACTCCAGGTCCAACTCGTCCGACTTCGCCCACCCTTCGCGCAACTCCACCCGCACCTCGCCCGTCGGCCCCTCCGCGCCGCTCCAGCGCCCCCGCCCCGCCAGCGTCAACCGCCCGCTCGCCGACCACCCCGCGCCCGCCTCCCCGGCCAAGGCCCGCACCGCCGGCCACGCCTCGGCCAGATCCACTTCCCCGCGCGTCAGCTCCCACGTCCACTCGCCCGCGTTCGCGGCGGTGACCGAGATTTCCAGCTCCACGCCGGGACGCCGCGCCGCCAGCCGCAGGCCCGTCTCGGTCAGCTCCGCCCGCCAGCGCAGATCCAGATTTTCCAAGGCCGCGATTTTCACCGCGCCCGCCACCGCCCCGCGCCACGGCCACGCTTCCGGCCCGGCCGCGAGCCCGCGCGCCACCGCCCCCCACCCGATCAGAAAAAGTAAACACCAGCGCATCACGGCCCCCCTTGTCTCGCGTTTCGCCCGTTCTGGTGCGAGCGTGGAAAACGGCCGCTGCGCAGCCCGAGCGTAACCCCCCGCAGGCCGGACGCGTCATCGCAAACAACACCGACTCCCCAGCCCCCCCACCCGCCGCCCCCCCATGAGCTCCCAAGCCAAAAACTACGCCATCGCCCTGCTCGCCTGCACCACCCTCGGCGCGGGAGCCTACGCCCTGCACACCCGCCAACGCCTGGCCGACGCCCTGCAAGCTCCCTCGCTCCAAGTCACGCGGAGCGAGTTCACCACCGCCGCCGCCCCCGCCCCGATAGTCGCCCCCGCTCCGGCCCCCGCCGCCCCCGCCCCCGAGGCGCGCGAGATCGAAGCCATCGCGGAGCGCATGGAGGCCGGCCCCGGCGAAGGCGGCCCCGGCCAGCGTGGTCAGCGCGGCGGCGGCCAGTTCGCCGCCCAGATGGCCGCGCTCATGGAAGACCCCGAATTTACCGCCGCCTGGAAGATCCAGCAGGAAGCCCGGATCGAGCGTCGCTACGGTGCCTTGTTCAAGGACCTGAACCTCCCGCCCGATCAACTCGCCAGCCTCAAGACCTTGCTCGCCGAGCGCGAAAACGTGGCCCGCGAAGTCTGGGCTACCGCCCCGAGCCAAGGGATCAATCCCCGCGAAGACCGCGACCAGATCCGCGCCCTCACTGCCGAGCTCCAAGCCGAGGTCGATGCCAACATCAAAAACACCGTCGGCCCCAATGTGCTCGAAGCCATAGGCGACTACGACCGCACTACAGCCCCGCGCGTCACCGTAAACGACCTCGTGCCCGTGCTGCAAAATTCCGGTAATCCGCTCAACGAGAGCCAGACCAAGCAGTTGACCAAAATCCTCGCCGAGACCGGCCAGCAGCAGGGCCGCACTACCCTCATCACGGACGCCACCCTCACCAGTGCCGCAGGCATCCTCACCAACGCCCAGCTCGAGCAGCTGAAGGCCCAACAGGAGGTCCAGAAAGCCAACATCCTGATCGAGGCCAAGATGCGCGCCGCCCGAGACGCCGCTCGCGCCAACCGGCCCAACCGCGACTGACCTCGGCCTCCGCCCAGTCCGCGCCCCGTCAGGGGGCCATACCGAGCCTCGCCCGGTCGCTCCACAGAGCCCGGCAAATCCCGCGCTCCTTTCCGCAAGCCGCGCGCGGAAAAAGCCCTTGCTCGCCCACCGGCCGGTTCCCACCGTCCAACCTTGCGTGCCGCTACACCACGGCGGCCCACCTTTATCAACATGATCGTCACCACCGCGCAGCTCTTCAAACACGCCTACGGCAAATACGCCGTCGGCGCCTACAACATCAACAATGCCGAGCAGGCCATGGGCCTCTTCCGCGGCGCCATCGAGTCGCAGGCTCCCTTCATCATCCAGATCTCCAAGGGCGCCCGCAGCTACACCGATAAGCGCATGCTCGAGGCCATCATCCGCGCCGCCGGTGACATCTTCCCCGAGGCCATCTTCGCCGTCCACCTCGACCACGGCGACGAGCAGACCTGCTACGATTGCATCGATTCCGGCTTCTTCAGCTCCGTGATGATCGACGCCTCCCACGATCCCTTCGAGAAGAACGTCGAGATCACCAAGCGCGTCGTCCAGCGCGCCCACGCCAAGGGTATCTCCGTCGAGGCCGAGCTCGGCATGCTCGGCGGCGTCGAGGAAGACATCGTCGTCGAGGAAGGCCACTCCTGCCTCACCGACCCGGCCGAGGCCGAGGAATTCGTCAAACAGACCGGCTGCGACTCCCTCGCCTGCGCCATCGGCACCTCCCACGGCGCCTTCAAGTTCAAGGGCAAGCAGTCCCTCCACTTCGACGTGCTCGAGAAGATCAAGGCCCGCATGAACGGCTTCCCGCTCGTCATGCACGGTTCCTCCTCCGTTCCCCAGGACGAAGTCGCCCGCATCAACGCCGCCGGCGGCCAGATCAAGGACTCCATGGGCGTGGACGTGAACGAATATCTCCCCGCCGCCAAACTCGGTGTCACCAAGATCAACATCGACGAAGTTCATCGCCTCGCGCAACCAGCTGCTCGGCTCCGCCGGCCAGCTCGAGGATCTCCGCAAGAGCCTCGCCAAGTAAGGCCTGGGGCCGGACGACCGCGTAGATCGCCCCCACGCTCCCGCCAAAGCCGCGCCCACTCGGGCGCGGCTTTCTTACGTCCGCTCGCCACCCGTCCACCCCGTTTCCCGCCCTTGCCTTGCCCGATGCAAACCGTTGGTTTCACGGACTGTGCCTTGGCAAATCACCTGCCTTTTATTCTCCGGCGTGTTTGAGCTGGCGCTCCTGCTGCTGGTTCGCAACCGGCTGCACACCACCGCCGCCGGCCCCTTTTGCCTGGCCCTGTTGCTCAACTCCATCTGGGCCTTCGGCTACGCCTTCGAACTGCTCAGCCCCACCCTGGAGGCCAAGGAATTCGCCTTTCAGCTCCGCTGCTCCTTCCTCTGCTTCTACGCCCTCGCCTGGGTCGAGACCATCCACCGCATGGTCCGCGGACGCCCGCTTTTCCGCGGTTCCGTCCTCGCCGCCGCCCTGCTGGTGCCCGTCATCACCCTTGCGCTCATCTGGTTGCCCGGCCCCGGCCAACACCCTCTGCTCCGGCACAGCTTCCGGCTCGAACCTTCGGAGGGCGGGCTCGTGGTGCTGCGCAACGGTCTCGGCCCCTGGGGACAGGTGTATTACCTTTTCAACTACCTCGCGTGGATCTGGGCCTTTTTTCTGATCTATCCCCGGCGCGGCCACACCGGCTGGGAACGTCGGGGGCGCCTGATCTTCCTTTCCGCCGCCGCCGTGGGCTGGTGTTTCGACGCCCTGCAC
>JALOTV010000343.1 GCA_025457685.1 Opitutaceae bacterium | reverse complement strand
CGCCCTGCTCGCGCTGACGTCCGTCATGTATCTGCTCCAGGTTTACAGCCTGAAAAACCAGCGCCTCAACGGCCTGTTTTCCTTCCTCCCGTCGATCCGTGACCTCGACCACATCAATCTGCGCCTGCTCAAGACCGGCCTTCTCCTCATGACGGCATCACTCGCCGTCGGCTCCGCCTACTGGCTGCGCGACACGCAGTCCGTCGATGCGCCGAAGCTCATCATCACCATCGCCGTCTGGCTGGCCTACGCCACCGCGTTTGGCCTTCGCATCCTCAGCCGTCTCGTCGCCAAACGCCTGGCGTGGACCTGCATCCTGCTCTTCGCCGCCGCCCTCCTTTCCCTCTGGCCCGTCAATTCCAGCCGCAACCCGGTCACGACCGAACCCGCCCCGCACACCGTGCCGCGCTCAGAGGAGACACGCACGCCCCCCAGTACGTCTTCGCTGTCCGGCTTGCCCGAGCTGTCCGGACTACGCGCTACCCGCTACTCGCTACTCGCTACTTTTCAGCAATGAGCGACGCCCCGCCCGTCTCCCCGCCGGCACTGTTTCTCCTCGGTGCCAGTCATCACACCGCACCGCTCGCCCTGCGCGAGAAGCTCGCGCTCACTGCGGAAAAACTGTCCGCCTTTCAGGAAAAACTCCGCGCGCTCCACGGCCTCCGCGAATTCACCGTGCTCAACACCTGCAACCGCGTCGAGTTCTACGGCGTGGCCAGCCACGCCGAAACCGTCGCCCGCCTGCAGGCGGAGTTTTGCGCCTTCCAGGATTTTCCCGCCGATGAGTTTGCCCGCATCCGCCAGCACGCGATCGGACCCGAAGCCCTGCGACACCTCCTCGAAGTCTCGGCCGGACTCCAATCCCAGATGCTCGGCGAGACGGAAATCCTCGGACAAATCAAAGACGCCTACGCCGCCGCCCAGGCGCGCCAGACCGTGGGGCCCGTGCTCAACCGCGTTTTCCAAAAAACCTTCCAGCACGCGAAGTACATCCGCAGCCACACCGCCATCACGGAAGGCCAGATCAGCATCGCCAATGTCGCCGTCGATCTCGCCATGAAGATTTTCGGCCAGCTCGACGGCACGCGCATCCTGCTGCTGGGCGCCGGCGACATCGGCGAAAAAACCGCCAAAGCCTTCCAGAGCCGCGGCGCCGCCTCGCTCACCGTCGCCAGCCGCACGATGGAGCGCGCCATGGAGCTCGCCCGCGCCTTCGACGGAGCCGCCCTGCCCTTCGAGAGCGCGCCCAACCGCTTTGCCGACTTCGACATCGTCGTCTGCTCCACCGCCGCGCCCCACGCGGTCGTCACGCGCACCGCCGTCGACGCCGCGATGAACAAACGCCGCGACCAGCCGTTGTTTTTCATCGACCTCGCCCTGCCCCGCGACGTCGAGCCCGCCGTGGCCGAGGAGGAAAACGTCTTCGTCTACAACCTCGATGACCTCGCGAAGATCGCCGACGAAAATCTCGCCGCCCGCGAGGCCGAAGTCGCCAAGGCCCGCGCCCTCGCCACCGAAAAGGCCGGCGCCCTCTGGAAGCAGATCGAGCCCCAGCTCCCGCCCCGCGCCTGAGAGCGCGTCTGAAACATTTCCGCAGGTAGGGCGGGTTATCCCTAACCCGCCGGTTGGACTCGGTCGGCGATGCGACGTGTTTTCGCGGGCGACATCGCTCCGGCGCGTTAAGGATAACGCGCCCTACCTTTTCGGGCGCCTTCTCAGCGCCGCTGCGTCTCAGCGGGAAAAAATTCCGGCCAATCGCCCGACGATGGTTTCCTCACGGATACAGCCAGGTGTGATCCCAGCCGTCGCGCGTCCGCGTGTAGAGCGCCCGCTCATGATGGCGGAAGGCGCCTTCGCGCCAGAACTCCATGTGCTCCGGCGCGAGCCGGAAACCCGACCAGTGCGGCGGACGCGGCACCGGCCCTGCGACATACTTCGCGCCGGCCCGCGCGACACTCGCCTCAAGGCCGAAACGATGCCCCATCGGCTGCGATTGCCGCGAAGCCCACGCCCCGAGCTGGCTCAGCCTCGGCCGCGTCGCGAAATAGGCGTCCGCCTCGTCATCGCCCACCTGGGTCACCATGCCGTCGATACGCACCTGGCGGCCCAGCGGCGCCCAGTGAAAACACAGCGCCGCGCGGCCCGTCTCGCCCAGGTCGCGCGCCTTCGGACTCGTCAGATGGGTGAAAAAAACAAACCCCCGCTCGTCGTGCTGTTTGAGCAGCACCATGCGCACCGCCGGCCGGCCCGCTTTGTCCGCCGTCGCCAGCGCCATCGCCGACGCATCCGCGATGCCGGGATGGCGGCGCGCCTCCTCGTACCACGAGGCAAACTGCTCAAACGGCGGCGTGCTCATGCCGGTCAGCCCTCATACTCGGCCCAGCTGGTGGCCGTCTCGTGCATGCGCACGCTGACCACCCGCACACGGCGGGCCACGGTCTCGGATGTCTTTTCAAGCTCCTCCTGCAGGTGGTCGAAGACCCGGCGCGCCATCAGCTCGCTCGTCGGATCCTGATCCTCAAACGCCACCACGCGCTCATAAGCCGCGCGATAAAACGCGAAATAGGGATCGGCCGTGTTCAGGCAGATCGCGTGGTCGAACTGCTCGATGAATTCCTTGATCAACTTTCCCACAAACTGGAAGTCGCAGACCATGTCGTTCTCATCGAGCGTCTCGGCCGCCAGCACCACGTCGATGCGCCGGCTGTGCCCGTGCGGAAACCGGCATTTCCCCGGATGCTTCGAGAGGATGTGCCCGCTCTCCACGGAAAAGGTCTTGCAGATGCGATAGGGCATGGGGTGCCAGGAAAGTCCCGCCGCTTCGATCAGGCCCGCCACAGCTGCAGCGTGCGCAGATAGTTGGTGCGCTCGAAGGCGTCCGGATTCGGGCAATGTTTCAGGCTCAGGCTTCCGCGGAGCTGCTCCAGCGAGCGGTAATCCTGCTCCTCCATGAATTGCTTCAGTTCGTTCACCAGCGTCGCCAGGTACGCGGGCCCGCGTTTCAGCAGACAGGAGACCACCTGCATGCAGGTCGCGCCGGCCATCAGCGCCTTCACGACTTCCGGGAGCGAGTGGATGCCGCCGCTCACCACCAGCGGCACCGGCACGCGACCGGCGAGGATCGCCGTCCAGTGCAGCCGCAGCTGGAGCTCGGCCGCCGAGGACAGCTCCAGACGCGCGCGGACTTCCAGGTTTTCGACATCGAAATCCGGCTGATAAAACCGGTTGAACAAAATCAACGCGTCCGCGCCCAGCTCGTGGAGCTGCGCCGCGATGTGCGGCATCGATGA
>JALOTV010000342.1 GCA_025457685.1 Opitutaceae bacterium | reverse complement strand
TGGTGGACGCCACAGGACTCGAACCTGTGACCCCATCCGTGTGAAGGATGTGCTCTAACCAACTGAGCTAGGCGTCCGGCTATCGGGGAGCGCGGAACTTGTCGGCCCCTCCCGCGCGAATCAAGGGCGATTTTAGGGTGTGTCTCGTAAATAAAGTGGCCCAGCGTGAGAGAGAAACCGGGTTCGGCCAAGGCGGCCGAGCTGGAGGTGGGCCAAGAGGGCCCATACCAGCTCGGGCAACGCCGGCCCAACCCGGTTTCCCTCTCACCCTTCGGGCCGGGTCGGAGAGGGGCGCAGGCGGCGTTGGGCGCGAGGGGCAGGGCCTTCTAGGCCCAGCACCCTCGCCCCCGCCTGGCCTGCACCCCTCTGCGATCCCGGCGCTGGGCCACTTTATTTACGAGACACACCCTAGGCCTTCTTCACCCGCACCGCGCGACGCCGATCCGGAAACAATTCCCGGCACAGCGGACACGTCATCCCTTCGCAGCCCCGCGCCGTGCAATACTCCCGTCCGTAAAAGATAATCCGCAGGTGCAGCGCGTTCCAATGCGCCTCCGGGAAAAGCCGTTTCAGGTCGCGCTCGGTCCGCTCCACGCTCGCGCCCAGCGGCGTGAGTTTCCATCGCTGCGCCAGCCGATGGATGTGCGTGTCCACCGGAAAGGCCGGCACGCCAAAGGCCTGGCTCATCACCACCGAGGCCGTCTTGTGCCCCACGCCCGGCAGGGCCTCCAACGCCTCGAAACTGCGCGGCACTTCGCCCCCGTGCTCCTCCATCAGAATCTCCGAAAGCCGCCGGATCGCCTGCGCCTTGCGCGGCGCCAGCCCGCAGGGCCGCACATGCGCATCGATCTGCTCGACCGTCAGCCGGACCATTTTCGCCGGCGTGTCCGCCTTGGCGAAGAGCCCCGGCGTCTGCAGATTCACCCGCTTGTCCGTGCACTGCGCCGAGAGCAGCACCGCGATGAGCAACGTGTAGGGCGACGTGTGGTCGAGCGGCACCGGCGTCTCCGGATACAGCCCGGCCAATCTCTCGTCGATGTGCGCGGCGCGCGCGGCGGCGGTCTTCATGGTTCGCCCAAGCCAACGCGCCTCCCCGCCCGAGGCAACGCCGCCCGCCGCAAAAGCAGGCGCCCCGGCCTGCGAGGACCGGGGCGCCGAGAACCTAAAACCATCGGCCGCCCACGACGGCGCGGGCGGCGTTTGGGGGCTGGGGCTTAGTTTTGCCCGTAGCTGACGCGCAGCGCGAGGAAGCGGCGCACGCCCGCCGTGTTGAGCGAAACGGTGTCCTGGTAAACCACCGTGTCCGCCGCCGTGCCGCCATAGGTCTGGGCGACGGTGGTCAAGCCGGTCGCCAGATCGGAACCCGCCATCACCGAGTAGGTGAGCGCCGGATCCGCGACCCGTGGCGCTCTTGCCGGTCACGACCGGGCTGACGTTGGCCACGGTCGGATTCGTGCCCGTGGCGTATTCGATGAGGTTGGCGATGCCGTCGCCGTCAAAGTCGGCCGAGTCCGCCGTGTTGCCGGTGTTGGCCGTGGTTCCGAAGTTCGCCTGACGCCAGTCTTGCAGAGGCGTGGTCGCCACCACTCCGCCGGTGACGGTCAGCACGCCGGTGGCTTCGTCGAAGCTGAAGCTCGTGCCGCCCGAGGTGCCGGCCCAGACCGAGCCGGTCTTGGCGAGCGCACCCGTGTGGCTGCCCGCGAGAGTCACGGAGGCAAAGCCGCCGCTGCGCGTCACGCCGCCACCGGTGGAGATAAGGTCGTAGGTGCCGTTGATCGCGGGCACGCCGAAATCAAGCGTGAGCGCGCCGCCGTAGTTGAGGGCGTAGGCCAGTCCGGTGCTGCCAGCGGGCACTTCCACGGTGAGCGCGTCGTAATCTAGTCCGCGCGCCGTGCCATCGATCTCCAACAGCATGGAAGCGGAAGTATTCAGCGAGACATTGGCCCGAACCGTCATCGCACCGGTGGGCGCGAGTAGGGCGCCGCCATCGACCAGCAGCGAACTCGTCACATAGGGGACCACGCCCACAACTGTGCTATTGAGGAAATAGCCCGAATAGGTGCCACCGCCGGTCAATTTGGAGCCCGAAGCGACTTGGATGCGCTCGCCGCCGAGCGTGCCGTTGATCACGAGCGTCGCACCCCCGTTGACGTAGAAACGGTCCAGCACTGCGGAAGCGTCGCCGCCGATCACCAGCGATCCGGTGCCGGCGAGATCGATCCAGTTGACCACAGGAGCCGGCACTTCGACAGTCGGGACTGAGGTAATGTTAACCGTGCCCGCCAGCGTCAGCGTATTGTTGACCACGAGCGCAAGGTCGCCCGACGCGCCGCCGGCCGCGAAGAAGCTGCTCGCGCCGTTGAAGGTAAGATTACCACCGGTGAAGGTAGGCCGGCTCGCAGTGGAGTTTAGACGACCGCCCACAGATAGCCCGATGGGAATATTCAGGCTCTGCGTGGCCTGCAGCGTGCCGGAGTTAAACTGTAATTGCCCCGCGCCGAGGTCCGAGGCTTCGTCGACCAGCAGCACTCCGCCTTCGGCCGGGGACGCACCCTGAACACCAAAGCGGAAGCCGCCCGCCGTAGGGCTGCCGGTGGTCAGAGTGGTCGCGGTCAGGTCGAGCGTGCCGGCCCCGGTCTTGATGTAGCGACCCGTGCCAATGGCGAACACCCCCGTCGGCTTTACGCTACCGCCCGCCACCACCAAGGAACGGTCACCGGCGGCGGTTACGTTGATCGGACCTGCAATCGTGGTGTCACCGGAAGTCTGGCTGAACGTGAGCCCGCTGGAGGGAACCAGCGCTCCGCCGACGATGGTGATGTCGAGCGCGTCCGCAAAGGTGACCGAGGTCGGGGTTTTTGCAGCGCCGGTGAGGATAAGGCTGTTCACACCGCTAAAAGTATATGCACCCGAACTGATCGAGCCGCCGAGCGTGAGCGAACCGCTCGGAGCAACCGCGATCGTGCCTCCGCCGCTAAGGTCGCGTCCCGCGCCAAGCGCGACGCCGCCGGGCAGACTCAAGGTGCCGCCCAACGCGATATCGTTGGCGGCCGCACCCAGGGCGGAGTCACCGTTGATCGCCAAAGTGCCGGCGGAGATATTCACGTTGCCGGCAAAGGTGTTGTTGCCGCTTAGCGTGAGCGTGCCGTTGCCGATTTTAGTCATGCCTGAGCCGCCGGCCACGATGCCGGAAATCGTGGCGGAAACACCGTCAGAAACACTGATGACACCACTTGCGGAAATGGAGTCTTCCGCGGTTCCGGCCAAAGTGTAGCCATCGGTCGTAAATTTTAGGGACGTGGCCGCCACTGCGCCGCTCAGGTTGACCGTCGCCGCCGCGCCGTCGAACACCGCGTTGTCATTGGCGGTAAAGGCATTCCCGCCAAAGCTGTCGGGGGTAAACGTCGTCGTGGCCCCGCGCGATACGTCGCCGCCTACCTGAGCCGAAAAGGTGATCGAGAAATCGTCGATCGCGGACGTATCCCGATTTCCCGAGCCAGTCGTGGCGGACAACACCACGATTCTAATCCACACATCAGGCTGATTGCTGAGCTGGAATAAATCACCCGACTGCAGGGTAACCGTCGTCTTACCCCAAACACCCGGATCCGCAATCGTCCGAATCGGCACGAAACTGGTGGGCGCACTCCCTAGACCATAATCGATGGTGAATGTGTTGTTACGGGGCTGATTATCCAACACCCAGAGATCGAATTTCAGCTCGGTCAAAGTTTTACCGAGGCTGTTAAACCGAAAGACGAAGGCTGCGCCCGGGTCGCTCCCGGGGAAGGAGGAGTTCCCGTTTGCCACCTGCCTCACACCCAGCGCGCGGTTGGTGGCCGCCAGCTGGATGTCTGCGGCGGAGGTGGATGTGAGTCCCGTTCCCGACGCGTAGTTACGAAACCCTCCAGACGTGAAATTCCAATTGGTGCTAGGGGCTGCTGTAGAGCTTGACGGAGTGGCCGTGAAGCTCGTGGCAGAAACATTCGTGCCAAAGCCAAGCGACGTCGCTGCCGTGTAAACCGTCCAATTGCTTGGAAGACCTCCGGCTAGCGCGTCAAAATTTTGAACGTAGGGCGATGACGTGAGGATTTCTTGTCCGGTGACCGAACCCGATCCGAACAAGAGAGCGACTGCACTATAGAGGAACGATTTTTTCATGATAAAGTTAGGTTAACCTTCAGTTGATGTCCCATACCGGTCCGCCG
Source organism: Opitutaceae bacterium (assembly GCA_025457685.1). Taxonomy (GTDB): domain Bacteria; phylum Verrucomicrobiota; class Verrucomicrobiia; order Opitutales; family Opitutaceae; genus IMCC26134_A. The sequence continues at coordinate 1,379 of JALOTV010000342.1, read as the reverse complement.
CGCGTGCCCCGGAGGTCGTTACCCTGCTCCGTGAGCTGGGCTTGGGTGTAGGAGCGCACGCTGCCATCGAAAAAAGAGACCAACGATTTGCCGCCCCAACGCGAGCCTGAGGTGTTGCCGCTCGCCGTGCCCAAAAACCGAGGATTGCTGGTCGAGAAGATCTGCGTCTGACCCGGCGCGTGATTCGTGCTTTCGGCAAAAAGCACCGTGCGCGAGGGCTCCATGACCTTGTTTACGTTGGCCAAAAAAAAGCCCCCGTCGGGCGCTCCAGTCACCCCGGATTCACTCAGGGCAAACGAGGGCGCATCCAGGGTGGGCACGCTGGACGGGCGCCGCTCATCGAGCTGTTTCAACGTGGGCTGGCTGACGTATGGCGGAATCGCGTTCCACCATGGGATGACCAATCCGCCGCGCAGCTTGGGCGTCTCCTGGCTCGCGGTCGGATTCGAGGTAAAGCCATCGTGCGGGATCCAGCCACGGTTGTCGCTCGCGAACAGCAGATTACCCCGGGCAATCTCGCGCAGGTTGCTGTTGCCCTTGGAGAACCGCGCACTCTCCCGCACCTTGCTGATCGTCGGGATCAAAATCGCCGCCAGGATGCCGATGATCGCGATCACCGTGAGCAGCTCGATCAACGTAAACGCGCCCCGGCCATAGCGAGAGGGTGTGAATGGTTTCAAGCGTTGTTCCATGTGGCGCGCATAGCAATGGTCACGCCAGCCAAACGCAAACCCTGCGGGTGACTTCTCGGTAACATTGCCTAGACGCACGAACTACTGCAAAACAACGACTTACATCATCGTCTTTGCCGCAAATCACTGCACATCAAAGCCTAAAATAACCAGCCACCGAAGCCCCCGCACGCCCCCCAAGCGCAGCCCCGTGTAGGGCGAGGTCGCCGCCCCCCCTCCCCTTACGTTTCCACCCCGAAAGACGTGACCTCGCATCGCGCCATTTCGATCATCTTTCGATTGGACATTACCGACGGGGAGCGGGGAGCGCCAGCGACCCGTCTTCCTCTCCTTTCGGTTGCTCCGCCCAACCACACCAAACCCGCCTAAAAAAATCGCGCGAAGCCCGGAACGGACTTCGCGCGAGAGGCGAACGGAGTAGTTGGCAACCGTGCTTAGACGGCGCGGCGACGGCGGCGTGTGATCGCGCCTCCGAGCGCCGCCAGACCCGCCAGCGCGGCAAAGGCCGAGGGCTCGGGGATGGCCGAGACCGTGATCTGCAGCGCATTCGCAGTCAGCCCGACCGTGCCGGTGTAACCGGCGCCCAGATTCACGATGCTGAACTGGTTGGCGGAAAACGCGGTGATCGCGGAGGCGCTGGTCACCAAGTCAAAGGTGCCTTCCAGCGCGGTGCCGCCAAAGTCGAGC
>JALOTV010000341.1 GCA_025457685.1 Opitutaceae bacterium | reverse complement strand
ATTTTGGAGGCGCTCCAGGCCCGCGCCGAATTTCGTAGGGACGCCGCGGATACAGCCACCCTAGTGTCCGGCCTGATTCTTTTTCAGGTCATCCTGCTCTGCCTCATGGGCAGCAACAACGGCGCTCGGGAAATCGCCGGCGAACGCGCGCTTTTTGAGAAAGAGCGCATGGCCGGGCTGCGCCCTTCCGCCTACGCCGCCTCCAAGCTCTGCTGGGTGGCGCTGCTCGGCGCGGCGCAGGGCGCATGGATGACCGTGTTCGTGAAAGTGCTCTGCGCCTTCCCAGGCGACTGGCTGCCTCAGCTTGCGGTGCTCGCCGCCGCCGGCGCGTCCATGAGCGTGGTCTGCCTCGGCCTTTCCGCACTGCTGACCTCGCCCGAACGCGCCTCGCTCCTCTCCATTTATTTGGTCGGATTTCAGCTGCCGCTCTCCGGCGTGGTGCTGGCCCTGCCCGAGGCCTTGGTCTGGACGGTGCGGCCCTTCATCGCCACCTACTGGGGTTGGTCGGGATATCTCACGTCCATGCGCGACTCTCGTTTTTACGACGCCGTCGCCCTGCTCGACCCAGGCTGGCTGGCTGGCGCGGGCATCGCGCTCGCGGTCCTCGGCGCGCACGCCGCCTGCGGAGCCGCCCTCGTGATTCGCGGTTGTTTTGTGCAACGCTGGCCGTGATCAGGCGTCTTATCCCAAATCCCCCCACGTTTTAAACTCCGTCCGTTTTTCCGCATGACCCGACCACGCCCCGCCTCCCGTCGCCTCACCGTCACGGCCCTCGCCTTGCTCACCGTGTTCGCCTCCGGCTGCACCCGGCAGCGCGGCGAGGTCTTTCCGGTCAACGCCTACCTCGAGTCGCCCGACAACCTCCAAGGCAACCGCTACGTGCTCTCCGCCGAAATCGACGCCCAGCTCGAATGGCGTGAGGGCGTGGGACGCCTCCTCTCCGTGCGCGCCCTGGGCGACGCCTCCGACGTTCGCCTGCCCGTCTTCATCGCCGATTCGCTCCAAGCCAATCTGATGGTCGCACAACGCTACGAACTCACCCTCACGGTCCGGCGTGGTGGCCTGCTCTACGTCACCGCCCTGCGCAAACTCTAACCCCCAGACCCGCCATGCGCCCCCTCTCCCTGCCCCGCGTCTGCTCCGTGCTCGCCGCCGGTCTCGCCGCCGGCACCCTCTCGGCCCAGACTCCCGCGCCCGCCACGGCGGCTTCCTCCCCCGCCCCGGCACCTGCAGCCGCGCCCGCGACCCCAGCCGCTCCCGGCGCCATGCCCGCGAGCCTGGAAAGCAACACCCTCATCCAGATCATCGACAAGGCCTTCGACACCGACTCGGACTCCTTCAACCCCGAGGACGGCACGCTCAACTACAAGGGCCACACCTACAACCTCGGCCAGATGCGCGTCTTCCGCGCCCGCTTCGAGCGCTACCTCGCCCAGCCCGAGTCGATCGACAACGACGTCTATCGCGCCATCCTCAACGAGATCTTCAGCCTCCTCTCCACCCGCATGGGCGAGGCCGCGGGCGAGAACACCAAGAAAGCCTGGCAACTCCTGTATCGGGCTTCTGAATACGAAGCGGACGGCGGCGCGTCCCTCGCCGTCGCCAACCAGGTCTTCAACGCCTGGCGCATACGCGACGAGCGCGACGCCCTCAACGTCACCCAAGGCGAGCTCGACCGCATCCGCCGCCAGCAGCAGATCGCCGTGAGCTTCGCCGGCGACTCCATGGCCCGCGACGGTGCCAGAAACGTCACCGACGTGGTCAACAACACCACCTCCGCCGCCGCGTCGGCCGCGTCGAACTCCTCCGAGCAGGACTCGGCCTCCACCCGCATCAACATCAACTCCGACGGCTCCGGTGGCGCCTCGGTCGGCGGCAACACCGGCCGGCGCAGCGGCAACTCCTCCGGCGGAGGCGCCGGCCAGATCGGCACCGGACGCACCGAGGGCGAGGGCGCCATCTCCCAGCTTTTCCGCACCCGCGAACTCGCCGAGACCGAGGCCAAGATCCGCGCCTCCGAGACCAGCGCCGTCCTCACCGGCGTGCAGGCCAAGCTCCAGTTCCAGACCGCGCTCGTGAACCTGTTTCTCCAGCGCCGCTTCCAGCACTGCCTCATCGCCGCCAGCTTCTACCGCTATATTTTCAAGGGCAGCGCCCAGCAGCTCGAGGTCGGGCAAAAGGAGATCGCCTCCTTCCTCCCCTCCAGCGACCTCGCCCTCACCGTAGACACCCTCGAATTCCTCTCCCGCGAGGCGATCAACGAGACCGAGGCCTCCATGCAGTCCGTCCGCGCCAGCTTCTCCGAAGGCCAGCTCGTCACCGCCCTCGAGCGCCTCCAGGAAACTTTCTTCCTAGGCGAATACACCCCCGCCGTGGCCGGCTTCGAGCGCGACAAGAAACAGGTGCTCCACCACCTCTACCGTCAGATCGACCAAGCCCGCAAACTCGCCGACCTGAAGGACTACGACGCGGTGGACAAACTCGTGGCCGAGATCTCCTCCAGCGCGAAGGATTTCCGCTCCAGCGAGGTCATCTCCGCCATCCGCTCCGCCCAGCGCATGAGCTCGCTCGCCATCCAGGCCGCCCGCCAGGCCCTCGTCTCGGAAAACTTCGAGCTCGCCCAGGAAAACATCCAGCGCGCCGCCTCCATCTGGCCGCTCAACCCCGACCTCCAGACCTACACGGAAAGCATCGCCGAAAAGATGAACCTCGGCTCCCAGGCCGCCCGTGTCTTCGACGAGGCCGTGGAACGCGGCGACTGGCGCCGCATCTTCGACCAGCGTGTCCAACTGGGCATGGCCCTGCTCACCGACGCCACCCGCGGCAAGGAGTTGGAAAAAATCATCGAGACCGTCTCCCGCGTGGAGATCTACCTCACCCAGGCCCGCGAGCTCGTCGCCCAAAACAACGCCTTCGCCGCCTGGGAAGCCCTCGACGCCGCCAGCCGCCTCGCGCCGAACGACGTGGCCGTCAACCAGCGCCGCGCCGAGCTCGCCCCCCGCGTCGCCTCGTTCGTGGGCAAGCTCGACTCCGCCCAACGCCACGAGGACGCCGGACGCCCCGCCGCCGCGCTCACCCAGTGGCTCGCCGCCCAGAGTATCTACCCCGCCAGCAGCCTCGCACGCCTCGGCATCTCCCGCGTGAGCACGCAGCTCTTAGATCAGCTCTCGAACGAAGCGGCACCCGGCGCCGCTCCCGCACCCTCGCCCGAATCCTGACGCTACGCGCCGGCGGCGCCCTCGCCGGCGCGGCCGGCCGCATCCAGCAAACGCGTGCTCGCATCCTCGAGTTCGCGTCC
>JALOTV010000340.1 GCA_025457685.1 Opitutaceae bacterium | reverse complement strand
CGCGCCGAACTCCGCATCGTGCCCGCCACCCTGGGCGAACTCTCCCAAGCCATCGGCGCCGGCCTGCTCGCCCTCTACGCCACCCGCGCCTGATATGTTTGCCCGTGTAGGGCGGGGTCGCCGCACCCCGCCTCTGCCGCCGCCGGCCTCACTCCGCCTTGGCCGGCGTCTCCGCCGGCGCTTCCGCGGCGCTCTCCGGCAGCGCGTCTGCCTCCGCCGCCTCGCTGCTGGTCTCGCTACCCGTGAGCTGCACCAGATCGCGCAGCGACACGAAGTGCTGCGCGATGTCGAAGTCGCCATCCAGCCCGCCGACCACCTGGTTGAAGAGGTTCTTCTTCGAGGCCTTCAGCGCCTCGATGCGTTCCTCGATCGTGCCGGCCGTGACCATGCGATAAACGAAGACCGTGCTAGTCTGCCCGAGCCGGTGCACGCGGTCCACCGCCTGCGCCTCGACCGCCGGATTCCACCACGGATCGAGCAGAAAAACGTAGTCCGCCGCATGCAGCGTGATGCCCGTGCCGGCCGCCTTCAGCGAGACGAGCATCACCGCCGCTCCTTCCGCGGTCTGGAACGATTGCACCGGCTTTTGCCGGTCGAGCGTCATGCCCGTCAGCTCGTGGCGCGGCAGGTCGGGGAAGTTTTGCGCGAGCGCCTCCTTCACCCGGTCCAGCAACATCACGAACTGCGAAAAGATCACCACCTTATGGCCGCTGCCCACGATCTCCGCGAGTTTCTCAACCAGCAGCGCGATCTTGCCCGAATCCGCCAGCGGGGACTTGCGCCACGGCAGCATGTCGGGATCGCAGCACACCTGGCGCAGACGGGTGAGCAGGGCGAGAAAGCCGAAACTCTTCTCGCGCATCGCCGCGCCCACGTCGTCGCCCAGCCGCGAGAGGCCCTCGTTGCAGATGCGAGCATACTCCGCGCGCTGCACGTCGGTCAGCGGGCAGATCAACTCCATCTCCTGCTTGGGCGGCAGCTCCGAGGCCACCTCCGCCTTGGTGCGGCGCAGCATGAACGGAGCAAGCTGGGCGCGCAGCCGCGCCAGCGTGCCCGCGCGGTCGGCCGCGATCGCGTTTTCAAACGATGCCCGCGAGCCCAGCAGACCGGGCAACAGGTAGCGGAAGATCGACCACAGATCGAGCTGGCGGTTCTCCAGCGGCGTGCCGCTCAGCACGATGCGATGCGCCGCGCGGATGGCGAAGCAGGTCTGGGTGACCTTCGCGTCCGGATTCTTGATGAACTGGCCCTCGTCCAGCACCGCGTAGGCGAACTTGTGCTTGGCCAGGATGGCGCGGTGTTTGCGCAGCTGGGTGTAGCTCGACAACCATACGCAGGGCGCGGCGCGCGAGGAAAAGTCGTGCCCGGTCTTGAGCACATCCACCTGCAGCTCGGGATGGAATTTCGCGATCTCCTCCCGCCACACCGGCACCACGCTCGCCGGGCACACGATCAGGCTGGGCAAATCGTCCAGCCGGCGCATCGCCATCAGCGTGATGACCTGGAGGGTCTTGCCCAGGCCCATCTCGTCGGCCAGCAGGCCGTGGCAACCCCTGTCCGCGAGATGCCACATCCACTCCACGCCGCGCCGCTGGTAGCTGCGCAGGCGCTCGGGCAACGCGGGCTTGGCCGCCGGTCCGCCGAGCACACCGTCGCGCCACGCCGCCAACTCGGGCGACAAGCTCAGCTTGAAGCGCGCGTCGCTAAACAGGGAAAAGATCAGGTAGGGCGACATCGCGCCCTCGCCGTGCGTCTCGGCCGCGCCCTTTTCCCAGGCCTTCACCACCGCGAGTTTTTCCACCGGCAGGCTCACGATGCCCACGCTGGGCAGGATGACGGGTGTGGTGTTTTTCGTGGTGAGGATCTTCACCTCGGCCTCGGTGAGCAGACGCTCGCCGGCCTTAAAGATCCACCGCAGGTCGAGCGCCGCCTCCAACCCCGCGCCCTTCGCGCCGCGCCGCGTGGTCGCGGCCGCCGCCTCGATCGTGATCTCCTGCGGCCCGCGCAACAACAGCGCGGAGGCCGCGTCCAGCTCCACGCCAAACACCCGCTTCCACGCCGGCAGCGTCGTCTTCAGGAAATTCGGGATCTCCGCCACCGAGCCCATCAGGTAGGTGCCCGACTCCTGACGATACACGAAGTGCGCCTTGCGCGCATACGAGGCCAGGCCGATCAACTTCGCCCGTTCGCCCGAACTCACCACCGGCAGGCCGGGCTCGCGCGAGGCCGGCCCCAGCGCGGGCGCGCGAGACTTGTCCGTCGCCAGCCACACCGCCGCAAAGGTCAACCCCTCGTCCGTGGTCGCGAAGGAGAGCAGCAGCGTGCGCGCGCCCTTGGCCGCAGACGCACTCGCCGCACCCGTGCCCGCCGCAGTGGCGGTCACCACCGCCGACGCGGCGGATGCGGATGCGACCGGCTTTGACGCGGCTCCCGCCACGGAAGCCGCCGTCTTCGCCGGCGCCGGCGCGTGCCCGGAAGCGGATGCAGCCGCGGGCGCATGCGCGCTGGCGTGCGACGCTTGCGCAACCTGCGCCGAGGCCGCAGGCGCAGGCGCGGCGTCCTCGGGCAGCGGCGAGATTTCGTCGGCCACCAACTCTTCGATCTCGTGCAGACCGGCGACGGCCAGCGCCTTCGCCGCGTCCAGATCAGTCGAAGAGGATCGCACCGTAAAACCCTTCTCCGCCCACTCGATCACCGCGTATTCGTCCTTCTTGTCGATGCGGCGATGCACAATCGCATCGGTGTCGGTCAGCTCCAGCTCGCGCACCTCGCCCTCGCGGTAGATGGCGTGGCCTCGCTCCAGTTGCTCGGCCGTGAACGAGGACTCCCAGTTGTGCTCCAGCCGGCTGAACCAAAATTCAAGCGAATGGGGTGTGTAGACGCGCTTCGGGCCGTGGTTTTGCATCCGCGAAAAGTTTAAACGCAAACCTCGTGCCGTCCGCGTTCAACCTTTAATTCTCCCCGCGCAAAATCTTCTCCAACGCCTCGCGCGTGCGCCGCGCCGCGCCGCGGTTGCCCGCATGCCAGGCCCGCCCCGCTGCGCCCTGACGTTCGCGTCGCGCAACGTCGCCGGCCAGCTCGCGCACCGAGCGCGCGAGATCAGCCGCGTCGGCCACCCGCACCGCCGCCCCCGCTTGCTCCAGCTCGCGCGCGATCACGCGAAAATTCGCCGTGCCCGGGCCAAACACCACCGCCCGCCCGCGCGCCGCCGCCTCCACCGGCGTCTGCCCCTCGGTGTGCGGCGGCAGGGTCTTGCCCACGAAAACCAGCTCCCCGAGCGCGAGCAGCCGCGCCAGCTC
>JALOTV010000066.1 GCA_025457685.1 Opitutaceae bacterium | reverse complement strand
ATCAGGGCGACGGCGTGGGCGGCGATGGCGAGGCCGCGGCCGATGTCGTCGGCGCCCTCGTTGGTGGTGGCCTTGAGGCCGATCTGGTCGAGGGCGATGCCGGCGCTGGTGGCGAGACGCTGGCGCATCTCCTGGAGGCGCGGGGAAATCTTCGGACGCTCGGCGATGAGGGAGGCGTCGATATTCACGATCTCGTAGCCGCGACCGCGAAGGGCGGCGCAGGTGCGGGCGAGCAGGAGCTGCGAATCGATGTTTTTGAAGGCCGGATCGGTGTTGGGGAAAAAATGACCGATGTCGGGCAGGGCGGCGGCGCCGAGCAAGGCGTCGCAAATGGCGTGGGTGAGGGCGTCGGCGTCGGAGTGGCCGTCGAGGCCGACGGGGCACTCGGCGAAATGCACGCCGCCCAAGATCATGGGGCGGCCGGCGACGGTGCGGTGGATGTCGTAGCCGTGGCCGATACGGAGGTTCATCGAGAGACTGAGACGGAGTTATTGCCCACGGAACACACGGAAGAACACGGAAGAATATCCGGAGGAATCAGGCGGAGGATTGGGCGAGGAGGAACTCGGCGTAGGCTAGGTCGGCGGGGGTTGTGAGCTTGGGGTTGGGGTGGGCGTTCTCGAGGAGGGCGACGGGGTGCTTGAGCAGTTCGACGGCGGCGGCGTCGTCGGTGATGCGCAGGGCTTTTTTGGCGACCTTGGCGTAGGCCTCGACCACCAGATCGCGGGCGAAGACTTGGGGGGTCTCCATGGCCCAGAGGCGATCGCGGTCCAGGGACTTGAGGTGGCCGGTGTCGGAGTGCTGCTTGATGGTGTCCACCACGCGGTGGGCGAGCACGACGGCGTTTTCCTTGCGCACGATTTTGTGGAGGGCGACGAGCTGCTCGGGACGCACGAGGGGGCGGGCGCAATCGTGGATAAAAACGTAGGCGATGTCGGCGGGCAGGGCGGCGAGGGCGTTTTGCACCGAGTCCTGGCGCTCTTTGCCGCCGATCACGAATTGGGCGGGGGTGGGGGCGTAGGCGGAGAGGGCGATGGACTGGGCCTGGTCGCGGGCGACGATGATGTAGTAGTCGGCCACGCCGCTTTCGAGGAACGCGGCGGCGGAGTGGGCGAAGACCGGACGGTCGGCGAGCGGAGCGAGGATCTTGTCGGCGACGGCGCCGTGCATGCGGCGGCCGCTACCGGCGGCGAGGAGGATGGCGGCGGTGCGTGACATGGCGGGGAATGTGTGATGGACGATGGAGGATGGATGATGGACGGAAGCCCGGGGCGGATTTAAACCGAGGCTAGGTCGGCGAGGATGGCGCGGGCGGCGGCAGCGGGGTCGGGGGCCTGGAGGATGGGACGGCCGACGACGATGTAGCTGGAGCCGGCGCGGGCGGCGTCGGCGGGGGAGAGGACGCGTTTTTGATCGTCGCCGCCGGACTCGCCGGCGGGGCGGATCCCGGGGGTGACGAGTTTGACGTCGGCAGGTAGCATGCGGCGGAGGAGCTGAACCTCGAGCGGCGAGCAGACGAGCCCTTTCATGCCAGCGGAGGCGGCGAGGGAGCCGAGGCGGGCGACTTGCATCTCGGGGGTGCCGCCCACGCCGATGTTGGCCAGTTCGGTGCCGTCCATCGAGGTGAGCACGGTGACGCCGAGGAGGAGCAGGTCGGGGCGGGTGGCCTGCTGGGCCTTGACCGCGGCGGCCATCATCTCGCGTCCGCCGCCGGTGTGGATGGTCAGCATGCCGATGGGCAGCGGAGCGAGGGACTCGACGGCCTTGGCGACGGTGTTGGGGATGTCGTGGAGCTTGAGATCGAGGAAGATATTAAAGCCCTCGTCGGCGACGGCGCGCACGTAGTCGGGGCCGTAGGCGGTGAACATTTGCAGCCCGATTTTCACCCAACTCAGGTGTCCGCGCAGTTGGCGCAGGAGGGGGGCGGCTTGTTCGCGGGTGGGGACGTCGAGGGCGAGGATGAGATCGCAGGACATGGTGTTGAGAAACAGTGTCGGGAGGCGTGGCGCGGAGCGGAAGATAAAAAAGCCCCGCTCGCGAGGAGCGGGGCGGGGTGGTTGCGTCGGAGCGATGGTGAGGTTAGACGAGAACCTGCTCGGTCGTGGCGTCGAAGAGGTGCGCGGCCTCCATCTTGAAGGTGACTTTGACGGATTGGCCGGTCTCGAAGCGGTCGGTGGGGCGGACGCGCGCGATGAAGCTGGAGGCGCCGGTGCTGAGGTAGAGATAGGTTTCGGCGCCCATGGGCTCTGAGACCTCGACCTTGACCTCGACGGTGTGGGCGGGGTTGGCGTCGGTGACGGTAAGCGTGTCCTGCACGTCCTCGGGGCGGATGCCGAAGATGATCTCTTTGCCAACATGGCCGGCGCCCTTGGCGGAGAGGGCGGCGTCGAGCGTGACGCGCACCGGGGCGGCCTTGTCGTTGGTTTCGACGAATTCGAGCAGGTTGCCCGAGGCCTTTTGGAGGCGGCCCTTGAAGAAGTTCATCGGCGGGCTGCCGATGAACCCGGCGACGAAGACGTTGGCGGGTTTGTTGTAGAGCTCTAGGGGAGAGGCGACCTGCATGATGCGGCCGTCCTTCATCACGCAGATGCGGTCGCCCATGGTCATGGCTTCGACCTGGTCGTGCGTGACGTAGATCATGGTGGCACCGAGACGGGCATGGAGCTTGGAGATCTCGGTGCGGGTGGAGACGCGCATCTTGGCGTCGAGGTTGGAGAGGGGTTCGTCGAAGAGGAACACCTTGGGCTTGCGCACGATGGCGCGGCCGACGGCGACGCGCTGGCGCTGGCCGCCGGAGAGGGCCTTTGGCTTGCGGGCGAGGTATTGGTCGAGCCCGAGCATGGCGGAGGCCTCGCGCACGCGGCGGTCGATCTCCTCCTTGGGGAATTTACGCAGCTTCAGGCCGAAGGCCATGTTGTCGTAAACCGACATGTGCGGGTAGAGCGCGTAGTTTTGGAAAACCATCGCGATGTCGCGGTCTTTGGGGAGGACGTTGTTCACGACCTTGCCGTCGATGGAGATGGTGCCGCCGGAGATTTCCTCGAGGCCGGCGATCATGCGCAGGGTGGTGGATTTGCCGCAGCCGGAGGGGCCGACGAGGACCATGAATTCACGGTCTTTGATTTCGAGATTGATGCCGTGAACGACTTTTACGCCGGGACCGGATTTTTCGGTATAAACCTTTTCGAGGTTTGAGATGACTACGTTTGCCATGGGCAGGGTGGTGGGGGGCTGCGGTGAAATCCGTGATGGAAATAGTCGCGGGGCGGGTCACGGGCACCGTCTCGCGGTTAAAACGCCCATCACATCCGGCGACGTTCGATTTAGTCAATGGCAAGCGGGACGTCCGGGTGCGTGGGCACCGTGGTCTGGCCGATGATTCCGGGCGTGAGATTTGCGTTGCCCGCGTCCTGACATCATGGATACGTCATTCATTTTACGCCTTACACGGCTCCAGCTTCCCCAATTCCCGACACCCTTAATATTCAAAAACCATGGCCAAGAAATCCGCTCCGGCTCCCTCGCCCCTCACCTTCGATCTCCCCGTGTCGCTGCTCGCGAAAATCGAGGCTCAGCGCAAGCGTCTGGGCCTGGCCTCCACCTCCGAAGTGGTGCGCCATGCGCTAGGCGAGTTTAACCTCTCCAAGTTCGAATCCGAGACCGAGGAGCGTCGCCAGATTTCGGTGCGTCTGCCCGCGGGCGACAAGGCCACGCTGGTGAAGGCCGCCAAGAAGCAGAAGGTCAGCCTCGGCGAAATTCTTCGGGCCGCGGTCGAGTCCCTGCCCGAAAAGAAGGCCAAGAAATAAGCCGGTCTCGAGTCGCCGACGCCTTTCTTTTCGTCTCCACACGTCGATCCGCGGTTCGAGGAACGCATGTTCCAGCCGCGGATTTTTTATGTCGATTTTCGGCTTTAGTCCCTCGTCCTGATGCTTCGTTTTGTCTCCTTTTCACCATGAGTCTCGCTCCCGCACCCCTGTCCACTTGGGCACGTAATATCTCGCCGTCGCCGACGCTCGCCGTCGATGCCAAGGCGAAGGCGCTCGCCGCCGCCGGCGAGGACGTCTGCGGTTTCGCCGCCGGCGAGCCCGATTTCGACACGCCGGAGCACATCAAGGCCGCCTGCGTGGCCGCGCTTGCCTCGGGCAAGACCAAGTATGCGCCCACGCCGGGCATCGAGCCGCTGCGCCAGGCGCTGGCCGACAAGTATCTCGCCGACTACGGACTGAAGGTCGCGCCCTCGCAGGTCATCGTCTCGCCCGGCGGCAAGTTCTCCTGCTACCTCGCCATCCTCGCCACCTGCTCGCCCGGTGACGAAGTGATCATCCCCGCGCCTTACTGGGTGAGCTATCCCGAGATGGTGAAGCTCGCCGGAGCCAAGCCCGTGGTGGTGCTGGCGGACGACACGACGGGCTTCCGCCTCACCCCCGCGCAACTCGAGGCCGCCATCACGCCGCGCACGCGCCTGCTCATCCTCAACTCGCCCTCCAACCCGACCGGTGCGGTTTACAGCCGCGCGGAGATGGAGGCCATCGTGGCGGTGGCGCTGAAGCACAACCTCTACATCCTCTCCGACGAGATCTACGAGCACCTCACCTACGACGGGGCGAAACACGTCTCGCCCGCGACCTTCTCGAAGGACGTCGAGGCCCGCACCATCATCGTGTCGGGCTTTGCCAAGACCTACGCGATGACCGGCTGGCGCCTCGGCACCACGGTGGCGCCCGCGCCCATCGCCAAGGCCATCGCCGAGCTGCAGAGCCAGACCACGAGCAATGCCACGACCTTTGCGCAGTGGGGTGCGCTCGCCGCGCTCAAGGAGCGCGACAAGACCCAGGCGGCGCTCGCGCAGATGCTGGTGGCCTTTGATCGCCGCCGCAAAATGCTGCACGCCGAGCTCAACAAGATCGCCGGCGTGAAGTGCCTGCTCGCCGAGGGCGCGTTCTACCTCTTCCCGAACATCTCGTCCTTTGGCCTGAGCTCCGAGGAGTTCTGCACCCGTCTGCTCGACCAGAAGAAGGTCGCGGCGGTGCATGGTTCCGCTTTCGGCGCCGAGGGCTACCTCCGCCTGAGCTACGCGACCAGCGACGAGATCATCCTGAAGGGTGTAACGCGTCTGGCGGAGTTCTGCGCGGAGCTGAAGAAATAAGCCCGCTCGCGAGCATCGGTTGTCTCTCTCCACGCGCGCCTGGAAATGGGCGCGCGTTTTTTATGTCCGCAGATCAGGCAAACGTTCGCGGTAGCGGCGCAGCAGGGGCGCGAGCGCGAGGGCGTCCCAGTAGCGGCGCCAGAATTTGCGCGGGCTCGATGCCAGCCGCAGCAGCCAGCCGAGAAACAGCCGGTCCGCCCAAGGCGGGATGCTGGCCTGGCCGCCGGTCAGGAACGCGATGGCGGCGCCGAGGCAAAGGATGCCCGGACGATAGCTCAACTGGGCACGCAGGCCGCAGCCCAGGCGCTCCTGCACGCCGCCGCCGATGGCGAGCATGACCACGCGTGGCCGGCGCTGCTCGATACGACGCAGCAATTCCTCGTCGTGGATGGGACCGGGCGCGTAGTGCGGGGCGAGGTAGGTGTCGGCCTCGGTGACGGCAAAGCCCTGGGCCTGAAGCCAGGCGAGGTTGCGGGCGCACTCCTCGGCCGAGGGCATGACCCAGAAGATGGCCCCGGGGGCCTTGAGATCCTCGCGGGCGAGCACGGCGCGGATGAGTTTGAGGCCGGAGTGACGCGGGAGTTTTTCACCGGTCAGGGCGCGCCAGAGCAGGACCATCCAGCCCGAGTCGGTGATGGCGAGATCGGCGGTGGTGAGGGCCTCGCGGTAGGCGGGCGATTTGACCAGATCGACGGCGAGACCCGGGCCGGACGGGGCGACGACCAAGCCGCCGCCTGACACGGCGCGCTCGGTGGCGGCCTCGATGGTGCCGACGAAAAACTCCACGCCGAGCACGCGGCGGACAGGAAACGGGGCGGCGGTGGATGGAGCGTCGGTGGCCAAAACGCGGCTATCGGAGCGAAGCCGGCCGGCGGCGCAATTTTTTACGCTGGGCCAATCGGTGATTTCCACGGGCGGGCAAAGCGGTAGAAACCGGATTCCGCGATGTCCGACGTCCTCAATCTTTCCGCCTACAAGTTCACGCCCTTCGACGCCGAGGCGCTGCCGGCCCGTCGCGAGCGGCTGCTGGCCATGACGCACGAACTCGGGCTGCGCGGCACGATCTTGTTGAGCACGGAAGGTATCAACCTCTTCGTCGCGGGGCCGCGCGAGGCGACGGACATCTTGCTTGCGGAGTTGCGCGCCTGGCCGGGCTTGGAGGATTTGACCCCGAAGGAGAGCGTATCGGATGAGCGGCCGTTTAACCGGATGCTAGTGAAGATCAAAAAAGAGATCATCGCCTTCGGGGTGGACGGCATAGATCCGGCGCGCGCGCCGGCGCCACGGCTCGATGCGCGCACGCTCAAGCAGTGGCTCGATGAAGGCCGGCCGGTCACCCTGCTCGACACCCGCAACGACTACGAGGTGAAGATGGGCACGTTCAAAAACGCGGTGGTGCCGCATATCGACCACTTCCGCGATTTTCCGGAGGCGGTGCGCCGCCTGCCGCCGGAGCTGAAAAACCGGCCGGTGGTGACCTTTTGCACGGGCGGCATTCGTTGCGAAAAGGCGGCGCCCTTTCTCGCGCGCGAAGGCTTTGAGCAGGTCTTTCAGCTCGAGGGCGGCATCCTGAAGTATTTCGAGACCTGCGGCGGCGATCACTATGAGGGCGAGTGTTTCGTGTTTGATCGGCGCGTGGGGGTGGATCCGCAGCTGCGCGAGACGGCGTCGGTGATCTGTTTCGCCTGCCAGACTCCGCTCACGGTGGCGGAGCAGGCCGATCCGCGCTACGTGCCCGACATCGCCTGCCCGTATTGCGCACCCGCTAATTCAGTCGCGCCCGCGAGTTCCGCCTGAGCGGCGGTGCTCCTTCTCTGTCGCCGTGTCGATCATCGCCTTGAAACCGTTTCGCCTGTTCTCGCTCCCTTTGCTGGCGGTCGCCCTTTGCGCGGGTTTGGCGGGGTGCGCTCACGTGGACCGCAAGCTCGAGGCGGGACGTGATCCGGCGGCGCTGCGCGAAGTCTATGTGTTGACCAACTTGAACGACCATCGCGGCATGGCGCGGCGCATCGTGGCGGCGCTGCGCGAGCGCGGAGTGACGGCGGAGGCGGGGCCGCGCACCTTGCTGCCGGAGACGGCGGAGGCGGTGTTGCGCTACGAAGAGCGCTGGGCGTGGGATTTCGGCGAGCACATGACTTTTTTCCGGCTCACGCTGAGCGAGCCCGATCAGGTGCGGCCCTACGCCGTCGCCACGCGCACGCGCTACGTCGCGCGCTCCACCGATCTGGCCAGCGTGGTGCCGGAGGTGGTGGCTGAGCTCATGGCCCCCGCCGCCGGAAAAAACTAACGACGCGCGCATGCCCCTCTCTCATCAAAAGCTGTCGGTATTTTACCACCAACTCGCCCAACAACTCGGCGCGGGGCTGACCTTGGCGCAGGCGCTGGCTTCGCCCTCGCCCGTGCCTCGGGCCGAGGCGGCGGTGCTGTCCGCCCGCGCCGAGGCGGGCGACTCGGCGGAGCTGATTTTTTCCGCGGCCGGTCCCTGGTTGCCGGCCGGCGACCGGCCATTCCTGAAGGCGGCGGCCGCATCGGGTCGCCTGCCGCTGGTGGCGGCCAATCTGGCGGCGCGTCACGGGCAGCTCGCGGCGACCGGCCGGCGCATCGCGATGGCGTCCATCTATCCGCTCTTCGTTTTCCACTTCGGGGCCTTCGTGCTGCCGTTTTTGTGGATGATCGATTTTGAGCACGGATTGCAGGGCGGGCTGCCCGAGTATCTGCGCGGGCTGCTCACCATCCTGGTGCCGGTGTGGGGCGGGGCGGCCTTGTTCGCGTGGTGGGTGAAAGAGGAGCGGCCGCTGGCGCTCGCGCTGCTCGATCTGGCACCGGCGGTGGGCGGTTATCGCCGGCACCAGGCGCTGGCGAACTTCGCGTTTGCGCTGGGTAACCTGATCGAGGCGGGCGCGCCCATCGGGGCGGCGTGGCGGTCGGCGGGCGAGATCTCCGGATCGCGCCGCATACGTGTAGCGGCAGAGTGGATACAGAGGCAGGTGGAGCTGGGCCGGGCGCCGGGCTCGCATCTGGCGGAGCAGGGGGTGTTTCCCCAGGAATTTGTCGTGCGCTACCGGACGGGCGAAACCACGGGCGGGCTGGACCGCGCGCTGCTGGCGCTGGCGGCCGACCATCAGGACACGGCCAACCGCCGGCTGCAGTTTGCCACGATGCTCTATCCCGGCCTGCTGTTTGGCGTGGTCGCGATGATGATAGGCTGGATGGTGATCCGTTTCGCCATGCAGTATTACGGCGCGATCAATCACATGCTCGACGGCATGTGAGCGGTGGATTTTCTCTTCGAGCCATGGACCAAAGCGAACGCGACCCCCTGCACGGCAAGACGCTCGAACACGTCGTCACGAGCCTGGTCGCGGACTACGGTTGGGAAGAGCTGGGCGCGCGCATCCCGGTGCGGTGCTTCACCCACGATCCCAGCGTGAAATCGAGCCTCGTCTTCCTCCGCAAGACCCCGTGGGCGAGGGCGAAGGTGGAGCAGCTCTACGTCTGGACGCTGCGGCACG
Organism: Opitutaceae bacterium; assembly: GCA_025457685.1. Taxonomy (GTDB): domain Bacteria; phylum Verrucomicrobiota; class Verrucomicrobiia; order Opitutales; family Opitutaceae; genus IMCC26134_A. The sequence goes on along the minus strand of JALOTV010000066.1, from coordinate 3,804 downwards.
GACGCGACCGCTGAAGTCGGCAGGGCGTGGCCGAGGACGTTATCAGACTACGGCCGGGCCGCGCCAGGTAAACGCATGGCAAAGCGCCACGCCGGCGGCGTCGGCCTCGTCGCTAGCCAGCATGCGGCCATGACCCAGCAGGGCCATGACGGTGCGGGCCATCTGTTCCTTGCTCGCGCGGCCGGCGCCGACCACGGCCTGTTTCACGCGCAGCGGGGCGTATTCCCAGACCTCGTCGTGGCCATGCACGGCGGCGGCCGCGATGGCGGCGCCGCGGGCCGCGCCGAGGATCTGGGCGGTCTGGAAGTTTTGCACGTAGATGGTCTGCTCGAGGGCGACGTGGCGGACCTGAAAATCGGCGAGGAAGGCGGTGACGGCGGTGGAAATCTCGCCGAGCGCGAAGGCCATCGATTTCTTGGGCGAGACGGTGACGGTGCGGCAGCGCAGCAGGATGGGGTCGCGTCCAGGGGTGAACTCGATGAGGGCGAGACCGGTGCCGCGCAGGGAAGGGTCGATGCCGAGCACCTGGCCGGAGAACGATACGCGCTGCGTGCCCGCGAGCGGATGTGGCGCGGGGGAGGCGGAGCCGGTTCCCCGCAGGGCGGAGGCGGGCACCAGCGTGCCGACGGGCAGACCGGAGAGCGCGCCGGGCTTGCGCGCGGCGTTGCCACCGCCGGCGAGTTTGGCGGCCCAGAGTTGGCGGACGTTTTTGGAAGCCATGGTCGGGGAGGGCTCGGGAGTGCGGACGGGGCGAAGATCAGCCCGCGAGCAGCTTGAGGCCGGCGGCGGCGCTCAACAAGAGCGCGAGGCGCTCGAACCACGCCTGGGATACCTTGGGCAGGAGCCAGCGCCCGAGCAGCGCGCCGCCAAAGACGGCGGGGGCGAGGAGCAGATTGAAGCGGAAACTTTCCACGGTGATGAGGCCGAGGCCGACCATGAAGGGCACCTTGAAGAGGTTGAGCAAAAGGAAGAAGACCGCGCTCGTGCCGACGAAGGCCATCTTGGGCAGGCGCATGGAAAGCAGGTAGATCGCCATGAGGGGGCCGGCGGCGTTGGCGATCAGGGTGGTGAAGCCGGCCAGCACGCCGATGGTGGGCGCGAACCATGCGCCATGCGTCGGCGCCTCTTCGGCGGGCGTCGCGCCGGCGCGACGCTTTCTCCAAACGTGGAGCGCGACGAGCGCGAGGATGATGCCGCCGACCAGCAGCTGGGCCTGGCGGTTGTCGATGTGCTCCATGGCGAGAGTGCCGAGGACGACGCCAAGCCCGGTCCAGAGAAACAAGCGCCGCAGATGTGACCACTCGGTGTGGCGGCGATAGGAAAGCACGGCCACGAGGTCGCCGAAGATAAGCAGCGGAAGGACGAAGCCGCTGGCCGCCTTGGTCGGCATGATGTTGGCGAAAATCGCGACGAACAGCATGCCGATGCCGGGCACGCCGGTCTTGGAGAGGCCGACGATCGCGGCGGCAAAGGCGGCGAGCGCCCAGGTGGCGGGATCGAAGTTCATGGGGCCGGCGCGGAAGGGATGGCGTTTTCCGGGGTGAAGGCACCTCCGGCGACGCGAAAAATCTCCCAGGCGCCGAGCTCGGCGTCGGGCAGCTCGGTGCCGGTGGCAAGGACCTGGCGATCCTCGCCGAGCGCGGCCCAGAAGCGCCGCCGGCGGGCGGGATCGAGCTCGCCCAGCACGTCATCGGCGAGGAGCACGGGCTGAACGCCGGTCGAGGCGCGGATGTGCGCGACCTGGGCGAGGCGCAGGGCGAGCACGAGGGAACGCTGCTGGCCCTCCGAGCCATAGTCGCGGGCGGCGCGGCCGCCGACCTTGAGCGCGAGGTCGTCGCGGTGCGGACCGGAGAGGGAGGCGCGGAATTGCAGGTCGCGCGGGCGGCATTTTTCGAAGTGGGCGCGCCACGCATCGGCGTCACCGGTTCCAGGGGCGGCGTCGGCCTCGTAAGCGAGGGTGGCGGGCTCGGCGTCGGCGCTCAGCGCGGCGTAGGCGGCGGACACGTGCGGAGCGAGCGTCTGCACTCCGGAACTACGCGCGGAAGAGAGCGCGGCGGCGGCCTCGGCGAGGGGGGCTTCGAAAGCGGCGAGTTCGGCGGCGCCGGCCTGGCGTTTGAGCAGCTGATTACGGCCCTCGAGGGCGCGGTGGTAACGGGTAAGGGCGTCGAGGTAGGCGCGATCTGTGCCGGCGAGGGCGAGGTCGAGCCAGCGGCGGCGAAGGGCGGGCGCGCCGCGGATGAGCTGCTGGTCCTGGGACGAAAACACCACGGTGGGGAACCGTCCGAGGAAGTCGGCGAGACGGGTGATGCGTTCGCCGTCGCACGTCACCTCCTTGCCGCCGGTGCGCAGGGTGATGACGACGCGGCTGGGGCCGAAAACTTCGTGCTCAAACTCGGCGGCAAGCGCGCCTTCTTTTTTGCCTTGGGCGATGAGGAGCGACGTATCGGCGGTGCGGAAGGAGCGCAGGGCGGTGACGAAGCCCACGGCCTCGAGCAGGTTGGTTTTTCCCTGACCGTTGGCGCCGACGAAAAACTGCTGCCGGCCCGAAAACGAAAACTCCGCCAACGGGATGTTGCGGAGGTTTTGCAGGGTGAGACGGCGAAGGCGCATGCGGCGGAAAGAGCGACCAGCAAAGCCACGCCCCGCGCGAGGGCGAACGAAACGTGCGAACGCGCGGGGTTATCCGGGCCGGCGGGGCGCGGACTCAGAGCCGGATGAGCTCGGAGGTGGGCGGCACGTCCTTGATGATCTGCGATGGCTCGGGGCCGACGCCGAGGTAGCGGAGATTCGGCAGGCGGCTCTCGTGCGGCCAGCGGTCGCCGTGGTAGGCGACGGCCAACATGGAGCGGACCATACCGCCGACGTATTTGCGGGCGTTGAGCGGGAGATCGGCGAAGTGTCGCACGTGGGCGATGTCTTCTGACCAGCCGGCATACTTTTCGTAAACAGGGCGGAGGGTCTTGCGCACGGCGTCGTTGCGCGGGACGTGGTGGTAGCGCTTGCCGGAGGCGTCCTCATAGGCGACGGCGATGAGCAACTCGGAGTTCCACTCGCCGCGATGGGTGAGGGCGTCGAGCTTGTTGATCATCACATCCTGGAAACCGCCGTAGCGAAGGGCATCGCCCTTTTCCACTGCGTCATACCAGCCGACCATGCGCTGGCGACCGGTGGAGGTGCCGAACTCGAGCTTCTTGAGGAGAACGCTGAGCGGGTGGGCGTCGTCCATCTGGGTGAGGAAGACGTGGGTGCCGACCTTGGTGTCATAGGCCTTGGCGACGCCGAAAGTGTGGATGGCCTGCACGGGGATGCCGGCGCTCTCGAAAAACTCGGGCGTGAAGGTGGTTGGGCGAGTAGCCGTGGCGTTTGTCGAGCCAGTAGGCCTGGCCGAATTCGCCGAGGATGGTGTGGCCGGCGTGGAGTTCGCGGAGGACAAGTTCGCGGACCTCGCCGATGTTTTTGGCTAGGCGCTGGCCCGCCTGCCAGTAGGTCTCGGTGAGGGCGTCGAGGTTGAGCGAGAAGGGCTCGGTGCCGCGGAAGCGGGTAAAGTCGAACTCATCGGCGGTGAACACGCCTAGCTCGAGGGCCTCGGCGTTGGCGCGGAGTTCGGCCTGGGTAAGCTTGTCGAAGAAGGCGGCGAAGGTGTCGGCCGAGACCTGGCAGACGTGGCGGATGGTGCGCAGGGCGCGGTCGGCGCGCTGGGCGAGCTTGCGGGCGTAGTCGGCGCGCGAGCCGAGGAAATCGGCGTAGGTGATTTGCCACTGGCCGACCTCGTCGGCGTAGGCCGGGGTGATGCCGCGACCGGTG
>JALOTV010000065.1 GCA_025457685.1 Opitutaceae bacterium | reverse complement strand
CTGGCCGCCCATCTCGGTATCGAGCGGGTGGAGGCGGTGGATCTGTATTTCGATGCGGCGGGCGAATACACGGGCTACGACGAGCGCTACCCGACGACGCGTTCGGGCGGGAAGCCCGAGGTCATTCGCACGCTCAAGGCCGAGCTGCGGCCCGCGCGCGTGGTGATGGTCGGCGACGGGGTGAGCGATCTGGAGACGCGCCCCGAGGTGGATCTCTTTATTGGCTTTGGCCGCTACGTGGCGCGTGAAAAAGTGCGGACGGGGGCGGCGGCCTTCGTGCGGGCGCTGGATGAGATTCCAGCCTTGGTGGCGAAATTATAAACGGTTTTCGGCCGGTCGGTTTTGACATGGCCGGTGGGGGCCCTTCGCTCCGCCCTTCGATCTGTCCCGCAAGAGCTTCGGCTGGCATCGGCCGTGCTCGGCGCGACGACTTCGCCCCTCCCTCTCATTTTTCATGGAATTCCCCCTGATCACACTTCTGCTCGCGCCTTTTCTGCTCGCGCCTTTCCTACCTGCGCTGGCCGGTCGGCTGGGGGCCAAGGTGGGCTGGGTGGCCTTGCTCGCGCCCTTGGCGAGTTTCTCCGGGGCGTATGCGTTGTGGACCATGCCCGAGGCGGAGCGCGCCACGGTCTGGACTCTGGAGTGGGCGCCTTTGCTGGGGGCCAACCTGAGTTTTTTGCCTGACGGGCTGGGCCTGCTCTATGCGCTAATCGTGAGCGGGGTGGGTGTGTTGGTGGTGTTTTACGCGGCGTGTTATCTCGACGACCACTATCGCGACCACGGCAAATTTTACTGCTACCTGCTGCTCTTCATGGGGGCGATGTTCGCCACCGTGCTTTCGAGCAACCTGCTCGTGCTTTTCGTGGCGTGGGAAATGACGGGGCTGACCTCGTTTTTGCTCATCGGCTTTTTGCATGAGAAACATGAGTCGCAGCGCGGTGCGCGCATGGCCCTGCTCACCACCGGCATCACCGGCCTGGCCTTGCTCGTCGGCGTGGTGCTGCTCCGCGTGGTCTATGGCACCTACGAGATCACGGAGATCCTGGCCGCGACGCCCCCGCCCGGCTCCGAAGGGCTGCTCACCGCCGCGTTTCTCTGCTGTTTTATCGGGATCGCGGGCAAGTCGGCGCAGTTCCCCTTCCACTACTGGTTGCCCAACGCCATGGCCGCGCCCACGCCGGTCTCGGCCTACCTGCACTCGGCCACGATGGTGAAGCTCGGCGTCTTCCTCACCGCGCGCTTGCTGCCGATTTTCAACGACGTCGAAAGCTGGACCCCGGTGCTCACCACGGTGGGCTTTGGCACGCTGCTGCTCGGCGCGGTGTTCGCCCTGCTCTCGCAGGATCTGAAAGGCGTGCTTGCCTACACCACGGTGGCGCAGCTCGGACTGCTGGTCGGTTTCTATGGTCTGCACGCCCAAGGCATGCCGGTGAAGTGGGATGTGCTGCACATCCTTAACCACGTTTTCTACAAGGCCTGCCTCTTCATGGTCGTGGGCATCATCGACCACTCCACCGGCACGCGCGACCTGCGGCAGCTCGGTGGTTTGGCGAAAAAAATGCCGCTCACCGCGTTGGCCGCCGCGCTCGGTCTGGCGGCCTTGGCGGGGTTGCCGCCGACCACGGGATTCCTTAGCAAGGAGATGTTGCTCAAAACCCTCACCGGCTACTGGAGCGCGAGCGGTGGCGGAGCGGTGGCGGTGTATGTGATGGGCTGCGTGTTGCTGGCCTCGATGGTGAAGGTGACGGTGGCCCTGCGGGTATGGCGCAAGGCCTTCGCCGGCGCGCCCACGCCGGCGGTGGAGGCGCATTACCACGGGCCCTCGTTCGGCCTGCAATTGCCTCCGCTCATTCTGGCCGGCGCGGCGCTGGCCTGCGGCCTGGGAGCGGAGTCCTTTGGACGCTTCACCGAGAGTTTCTCCGTCGCGGGCGTGCAGGCGGCATCGCTCGGCGAGCTGCATCTTTGGCACGGGTTTACCTTGGAGCTTGGGTTGAGCGCGTTGGTCGTGGTGCTCGGCGTCGCGCTGTATTTTGTGGTCGGCGAGCGGCGTTGGCACCACGCCAAGATCCCGGATGCTCTGCGTTTGGATGCGCGTTTCGATCCGCTGGTAGAAGGCGTGCCCTACTTTGGCAAAGCGCTGAATCGGCGGCTGGGTTTTGAAAATCCCTACGCGTTCCTGTTCATCACGGGTGCGGCGGGGGTTGGGCTTTTCTTTGCCGTGCTCTGGCCGCACCTGGGCGAGGTTCGCGCGTTGGCGGCGGAGTGGTCGCCTTGGCCCGCGACGGGCAACGGGTGGTGGCGCTGGAGCGTGGTCGCGATCACGGGCGCGGCGAGCGTGGCGGCGGCGTATTGGAAAAACCCCATCCGCCAAGTCTGCGCCTTGTGCGTGGTCGGTCTGGGCGTCACGGCTTTTTTCGTGCTCTACAGCGCGCCCGATCTCGCGCTCACGCAGCTGCTGGTCGAGACGGCGACGCTGCTGCTCGTGCTCCTCGTCGTGCTGCGCCTCAAGCGCAACGACGCCGACCGCCAGCCCCTGCCGGAGCATCGTTTCTGGACCCGCCCGCTGCGCGTCGCGCTCGCCTCGGGCGTCGGCCTGATGCTCGGCGGCGGCGTGCTGTTGTTCCAAAAAACGCCGGGGCAGGTGGAGCTGGCGGGGGATTTTTATCTCGAGCAGACCGTGCCGCTCGCGAAGGGGTCCAATGCGGTGAACACCATCCTGGTGGACTTCCGCGGCTTCGACACGTTGTTCGAGATCACCGTGCTCGTGATCGCGGCCCTTGGCTGTCTCGGCCTTCTCTATCGCGGACACACCGGCAAGGTCTACGCCGAGACGGGGCTTGGGCGCCCGGATCTGCATCCCGTGCCGCGCGACCTCATCCTGCGCTACGTGGCGTGGTGGGGGTTTGTGCCGCTCAATCTCTACGCGGGTTTCCTTTTCATGCGCGGCCACCAGGCGCCCGGCGGCGGCTTCATCGCCGGGTTGGTGACGGGGCTCTCGTTGTTGTTGCTCGTCTTTGTGCTAGGCGTGCATGGCGTGCGACGTTTGGTGCGGTTTAATCCGCTCTCGGTGGCCGCGTTTGGCGTGACCCTGAGCGTGCTGGTCGCGGTGGCGCCCATCGCCTTGGGCATGCCCCTCTTTTACCACTACCACGGCTACATCCTCGGCTTCTACATCGGCACGCCCTTCTGGTTCGATCTCGGCGTGTATCTCACCGTGGTCGGCGTAGTGCTTAAGTTGATACTTCCCCTGATGAAATCCATCCATGGTCTGCCCGCGTTTGTGCTCGAGGAGGCGGGACGCTTCGCCGAACGCGACAGCGAGCCGATTGACGTGACGGAGTCCGTTCCGGCCAATCCGACTTCCGGGCGGAAGGAGGGGGCGCGATGAACAATCAACTCGATGTCGCCTTGCTGGTTGCCCTGCTCGCGGGCTCCGGCTTCTACCTCTGCACCTCGCGACGGCTGCTGCGCGTGCTCTTCGGCGTGCTGCTGCTCTCCAACGCGGCCAACCTCGTGTTGTTGTCCTCCTCGGGTGATCCCTCGGGCAAATCGGCCCCGGTGATTCTGGGCGAGGCCGGTCCGCTGGGGCGGGTGGATCCGCTGCCGCAGGCGCTCATCCTCACGGCCATCGTGATCGGCTTCGCGGTCGTGGCGTATTTCGCGGTTCTCATCTACCGCATTTACGCGGATCGCCGGCACGCCACGGTGCCGACCTTGTTTGGCGAGGATCCGCATCCGGCATCGCCTGCGGCGCGTGATCTCGCGGAGGACGCCGAGCGCCGACGGCGTGAACACGAGGAGGCGCAACTCCGCGCCGAGCGTCAAAAAGCCGCCGCTCACGCGGCGGCCGGCGGGCACGACACGCACGGGCACGACGCGCACACCAAAACAGGGAAGGGGGGGCACGCATGAGCTCCAACCTGCTTTTCCTTCCGATGGTGGGGCCCGTGTTGGTGGGCCTGCTTTGTTTGTTTTTCCCCCGGCCCTCGGCGGCGCGGCGCATTTTTGTATGCGCGTGTCTGGCGGCGCTGGCGGGCTTTGGCGCCATGCTGACCGCCCAGGTTTATGCCGACGGAGCGCTCGTCTCGCGGCTCGGCGGCTGGGCTTTGCCCTATGGTATCGTGCTGGTCGGCGACACCCTTGCTTCCCTGCTCTCCACCTTGGCGGCGATCACCGCGCTGGCCTGCGTGCTCTATGGCATGGCTGAGCAGGAGATCGCGGCGGAGCATCCACTGCGTCTGCCCCTGCTGATGTTTTTGCTCGCGGGCGTGAACCTGTCGTTTTTCACCGGCGACCTCTTCAATCTCTTCGTAGCCTTCGAGGTCATGCTGCTCTCGGCCTACGCGCTTCTGACGCTGGAAGCGCGGGCGGAAAACTCGCGCGAAGCCTGGCCCTACCTCGTGCTCAATCTGGTCGGCAGCTCGCTCTTCGTGGCGAGTTGCGGCTATGCCTACAGCCTTTTCGGCACGATGAATTTTGCCGAGATGAGCGTGCGGGCGGATGCGCTTGCGGGCGATTTTCGGCTCACGCTCCTGGCGGCGATGTTTCTCATCGTGTTTGGCCTGAAGGCCGGACTCTTCCCGCTCTACTACTGGCTACCCCGGGCCTACCCGATGTTGCCGGCGGCGGTGGGGGCCTTTTTCGGCGGCATGCTCACGAAGGTGGGTGTGTATGTGTTGTTGCGGTTTTTCGGCACGGTGATGCCGCCCCAGTTGGAGGGGCTGCACCAGTTGATCGCCTGGACGGGCGCCGCGACGATGTTCATCGGCGTGCTCGGCGCGGTGAGCCGTTATCGGGTGAGCGAGATTCTTACCTACCACATCGCCAGTCAGATCGGCTACATGGGGCTCGCTTTGGGCATGTTCACCACCGCGTCCTTCGCGGCCACAATCCTGTTCCTGGCTCACAATATCATCGTGAAGTCCGCGCTTTTCCTGGTGGGCGGCGTCATCACGCGGGCCAACGGCACGGACGAACTCGCCCGCACCGGCGGCCTGTGGCGGGCCGCGCCCTGGCTCGGCGTGGCGTTTTTCCTGCTCGCCGCCTCGCTCGCGGGTCTGCCGCCGATGAGCGGTTTCTGGGGCAAGCTCTACATCGTGCAGTCCGGCTTTGACGCGAGCCGCTGGGCGCTGGGCACGATGGCCGCGCTCGCGGGTATCCTCACGCTGATGAGCATGTTGAAAATCATGCTCGCCTGTTTCTGGCGCGGCGAGGCGGCGACCCCGGTGCGCTGGGATGGCGGCGCACGCGGCATGACGGCCGTGTGTCTGGCCGCCGCCGCGCTCTCGCTTGGCGTGGGCCTGGCCGCTGGACCCGCCACCCGCCTGGCGCTGCACGCGGCGGAGGAAATCCGTGATCGCGCGGGCTACGCCGAGCGCGTGCTGGGCAGCAACGAAACCTCGTATCCCGATAAAGAACCATGAGTGCGCGCGCATCCGCCCCTTCCTCTTCAGCAGCCGGTCCCGCGCCGGTGTCGGCCGCGCTGGCCGCCGAGTTGCGCGTCGGTCGCGACCGTGAGGCCCGTCCGGTTTGGCGCCGCGTGCCGGGCTTTACCTGGTTCCTGCTCTGCTTTACGCGCGAACTGATCTTGGCTAATGTCTCAATGGCTAAGGTCGTGCTTTTCCAGCGCACGGACAAACTCGCCCCGGAGTTTTTCTATTACGACATCACGGGGCTGCGGTCCTTCGAGATCGTGATCCTCACCCACTGCATCAGCCTCACGCCGGGCACGACCAGCGTGGAGATCGACGATGCCGAGACCAGCCTGCTGGTGCATGGGTTGGATTTGTCCGATTCGGACGCGGTCTGTCGCAGCATCAAGGAAACCCTCGAGCGCCCCATGCTGGCTTGGACGCGTTGAGCGGTCCGGTCCCCTCCACCGATGAACACCTTGCTTCAAAATTTTCTCTATCCCCTGGGCTGGCTCGTCGCGCTGTTGCTCGCGGCGGTGTCGCTCTGGCGCATCACCCGAGGCCCCACGACCCTGGATCGCATGGTCGGTATCGACACCATCGCGGTCTCGATGGTCACGGTCGTGTCGATGTTTTCCCTGCAAAACGCGGCGGTGGGATTCCTCGAGTTGATCATCATCCTCACCGCGCTGGGTTTCTTCACCACGGTCTCGTTTTACTACTACCTCGCGCAGCCCAAGCGTCGTCCGGAAGAGGATTTTAACGAGGAAAAGGAGGGTGCGGAATGAACCTCTGGTGCGATATTGCCGGCGCGGCCTGCTTCGTGTCCGGGTTGTTTTTTCTCTTCGTGTCCGCCATCGGCGTTTATCGCCTGCCGGACGTGTATTGCCGCGCCCACGCGCTAGGCAAAGCGATGACCCTTGGGGTTATCCTGCTCCTGCTCTCCCTCGGCTTTCTCATCGAGAATGTTCCCTGGTGGAAGCTGGTGGTGGCGATTGTTTTCCAGCTGATCACCATACCGGTGGCCAGTCACCTGCTGTGCCTTATCGGTTATCGGCGCAAAGTTCGCCGCTGGTCGTCGCGCGGTTGGACGCAAGATTGAGCCCGGCGCGGTGATGTCCGATTTACGCGGGAAATCCCTCAGGTTTGTGCTGCGCGCGCGGCCGGGCGGGTTTTGGGTGGGGGCATGGATTTAAGGAAACTCTGGGCCCAGCACTGGTTCGTCTGCCTCCTGCCGGTGGCCTTTGCGCTGGCATGGGTGGCGCCTGAGATCGCGGCCAAGGGCGGGTGGCTGCGACCCGAGCTGACGACCAAGCTCGGGGTGATGTTCATCTTTTTCATGCAGGGCCTGCAGCTACCGACCGCGCAGATCCGCGCCGCCCTGGGCCAGACGCGGCTGCATGCGGTGGTGCAGGGCATGGCCTTCGTGGGCTTTCCCCTGATCGGCATGGCGGCGGCGTGGTTGTTTGGCCGTTGGCTGCCGCCCGAGCTGCTGGTCGGTCTGATCTTTCTGAGCGTGCTGCCCTCGACCGTCTCCTCGGCGGCGGTGCTCACGGCCACGGCGGGCGGCAACACCGCCGGCGCGATCTGCAACGCCGTGCTCTCCAGCCTGCTCGGCATCGTGCTCACGCCGCTGTTGCTCGGGGTGGCGCTGAGCTGGCAGGGCGGCGCCGGCGGGGGCGGGGCGGGCGGCGCCCCGATCGACGCGGGGCGGGTGGTGTGGGAGCTGATCAAGCTGATCCTTCTGCCCCTGGCGGCCGGTCAGCTCCTCCGCCTGCGGCTGGGCGAATGGGCGGGGAAAAACAAGAAGCGTATCGGCACGGCGAATACGGCGGTGATCCTCTTCATCGTGTTTGCGGCGTTCTGCGACGCTTCGCGCGCCGGGGTGTGGACAAGCGGGGGCGTGGCCACGCCCCTGATGGCGCTGGGCATCGCGGCCGGTCTGTTCGCGCTCGCCACCGCCGCCACCCGCGCGCTGGTGCGGGCGGCGGGATTGGGCGGGGGCGACGCGATCGCGGCGGAGTTTTGCGCGGTGCAAAAGACCCTGGCCTCGGGCGTGCCGCTGGCGGGGGTGGTCTTCGCGGGCGATCCGCGCACGGGGCTGATCCTGCTGCCGTTGCTGGTCTATCATCCCCTGCAGCTCGCGCTGCACGGCGCGCGAGCGGCGCGGCTGGCGCGCGCCGGCGCAGCCAAAGGCTAGCCCCGGGTTTTAATCGGTGTGGCCGAAGAGGCCGCGGCGCTTGATCGCGGCGACGACGGGCGCGGGGACCATGGTCTCCCACGAGGTATCTTTTTTCCGGATACGCTCGAGCACGTCGCGCGAGAAGATGGAGAGGATCTCGCGGTTGAAGCCGACGATCGACTCGATGTAGCGGTTCTCGATCAGGTGTTCGTAGAGGTTGCGCAGGCGCGGGGCTACCTGGACGTTGCGGGCGTGGATGAGCACGTCCTGAGCGAAGGGCGAGAGGATGACGCCCGCGCCGGCCGGGGCGTGCGGCGCGGCGTGGTGGCCGGTGTCGATGTAGCGCTCATAGGCGGTTTTCTGCATCGGGTAGATGTAGAGGCGCACGCTGTTGCGGAAGAGCCGGCCGAAGTTTTCCAGGATGCCGCCCTCCAAGTGCTCATAGTATTTCTCGTTAAAGATCTCGAGCAGGTTGTTGATGCCCATGGCCACGCCGATCATCTCCTTGGTGTAGCGGCGGAAGTAGGAGGTGAGCCGGTAGTATTCGCTGTAGTTGGAAATCAATACGGTGCAGCCGATGTCGCCGAGCAGGTCCACGCGGGCGAGGAAGTCGGCGGGGTCGAGGGCGCCCTCGGCGAGCAGGTTGTTCATGGTGATCTCCATGAGCACGACGAGGTCTTTGCCCTGCACGGCGGGCTCCTGCATGAACTGGGCGCAGGCGCACTGGAGCATGTCCACGTTGACGTGGGTGACGGGGCGGAAGCTGCCGCGCTCGACGAGGATGGCCTTCTTGTAGAGCACCTCGGAGGGCTGGAGCACCTCGCCGCCGGGGCCGAACATCACGGCGTTGGTGAGCCCGCGCCGCACGAGGTGGAGGGACATCAGGCGGTTGTCCACCTCGGTGAAGGCGGGGCCGGAGAACTTAAGCATGTCGATCTCGATGCGGTCGTTGCCCACGTTGTCGGCCAGGGAGGCGATGAATTTCTCCAGATCGTCGCGCAGGTAGAAGGCGGCGTAGATGAGGTTGGTGCCGACGATGCCGATGGCCTCCTGCTGGCGAAGGTTGTCCTTGTCCCACATGCGCACGTGGAGCACGACCTCGCTGGGGATGGCATCGCCCGGCGCGGCCTGGAAGCGGATGCCCATCCAGCCGTGGCAGTCGTTGTTTCCCTTAAATGATTTGGCGGCGACGGTGTCGGCGAAAACGAAGAATTTGGTGGTGGCACCGCGTTGTTCGCCGAGGCGATCAACGAGCAGCCGGTGCTCGTGATCGAGCATGGTGACGAGGCGTTCGCGCGAGACGTAGCGCGGGGCCTTGCCGTAGATGGCGTCGCTGAAGGTCATGTCGTAGGCCGACATGGATTTGGCGATGGTGCCGGCGGCGCCTCCGGCCTGAAAAAACACCCGCGCCACTTCCTGGCCCGCCCCGATCTCGGCGAAGGTGCCATACTTCGAGTCGTCGAGATTGATGGTGAGGGCCTTGCGGTTGGTGGTGAGCAGGGAGGCGGGAGTCGTCTGTTCCATGGTGTGGTGAGCGGTCGGAGAGGTAGCACGGACCGTGCGAGGCGTCGAGACACGGACGGTGGCGAACGTGCAAAACTCGGCTCGCGCGCCGGCGAGCGGCCCGCGTAGCTTGCGAGAACATGAAAGCGTTTTTCGCCTCGTTTATCGGCACCCTGCTGGCCCTGGCCGCGTTTTGTTTCACGTCCTTCATCCTGGTGATCGGCGCGCTGGCGGTGCTGGGCTCGGCGGGCGAGCGGCACGTGGCGCACATCGAGAGCGGCTCCTATCTGGTGCTGAACCTCGACGGCACGAATCTGACCGACGCCCCGCCGCCGCTGGATGACGGCGGGCTGGGCTGGTTGCTGGGCGGGGAAGCGGTGCGGCCGCTGGCGCTGCGCGAGGCGACGGCGGGACTGCGCGAGGCGGCGAGCGACGAGCGCATCCGCGGCGTGTTTATCACCGGCATGTTCGCGCCTGAGGGCTATGGCACGGGCTTCGCGGCGCTGGAGGAGTTGCACGACGCGGTCGCGGCGGTGGTCGAGGCGGGCAAGCCGGTGAAGGCGTATTTCGACGAGGCGGGCACGGCGGAGCTCTTCGTGGCCTCGGCGGCGCAGGAGATCGTGCTCAATCCCTTCGGCCTGGTGGTGCTGCCGGGCTTGGCGAGCGAGCCGATGTTTTACGGCGCGGCCTTTGAGAAGTGGGGCGTGGGCGTGCAGGTGACGCGCTCGGGCAAATACAAGGGCGCGGTGGAGCCCTTTCTGCGCACCGACCTGAGCGCGGAAAATCGCGAGCAGCTCACGGTGCTGTTGGACGACCTTTGGGCGGTCTTGCGCGACGGCATCGCGGGGGCGCGCGGCATCACGCCGGCCGCCTTGCAGGCCCTGGTGGACGAGGACGGACTCATTCAGCCCGAGGCGGCGCAGACGGCCGGGGTGGTGACGGCGACCGGCTATCGGGACGAGATACTGGCCATGCTGCGCGAGGAGACGGGGGCCGGTCCGGGCGAGCCTTTCAAGCAGGTGGCCTTTGCGGATTATGTGGCGCAGATGGCCCCGCCGAGCGGGCCGGCCACCGTGGCGGTGGTGTATGCGGAGGGCGAGATCGTGGACGGCGAGGGCTACGAAGGCGAGGTGGGCGGGGCGGCGTTCGCGCGCGAGCTGCGGGCGCTGCGCGAGGATGAGGGCATCGCGGCGGTGGTGTTGCGCGTGAACAGTCCGGGCGGCTCGGCGAGCGCGGCCGAGGAGATGCTGCGCGAGCTGCGTCTGTTGCGCGAGGTGAAGCCCGTGGTGGTGTCGATGGGCAGTTACGCGGCGTCGGGCGGCTACTGGATCTCGGCGTTTGCGGATCGCATCTTCACCGAGGCCACGACCGTGACCGGCTCGATCGGGGTGTTCGGCGTGCAGTTTGACGTGGAGCGACTGGCGAAATCGGTGGGTCTGACCTGGGACCGGGTGCAGACGGGCGACAAGGCGGGGTTGATGACCGCCTCGCGCCCGAAGTCGCCGGCCGAGCTGGCGGTGTTTCAACGTCTGGTGGACCGCACCTACGACGAGTTTCTCGCCCGGGTGGCGGAGGGGCGCGCGCTGGAGCGCGACGCGGTGCACGAGATCGCGCAAGGCCGGGTGTGGTCGGGCGCGCGCGCGGTGCAGCTCGGGCTGGCCGACGAGCTCGGCGGGCTGGACGACGCCATCGCGCACGCGGCCAAGCTGGCGGAGCTGGACGAGGCGCCTTCGCTCTATGAATTCCCCGGCACGCGGCCGCTGGCGGAGGTGCTGGCGGAGGCGTTTAGCAACCACAGTTACCCCGAGACGAGCCTCGGCGCGGGCATGCGCGGGCCGCTGGGCGGACTGGTGCGCCGGGTCGAGGAGCAGGTGCGCATGATCGACCGCTTCAACGATCCGCGCGGCGTGTATGCGCTCCTGCCGCTTGACCTGCGCGTGCGATAAGTTGCGGTGTGGGCATGAGCACCACGCGACTCCTCGAGGACGTTCCCGCCACCGTCATTCCCGCCGGCACGCCGGCCACGCTCGCCGCCGGGGAGGCGGTGCACATCGTGCAGACGCTGGGCGGCAACGTCACGGTGCGCACGGACCACGGGCTGTTTCGCATCGCGCGGCAGCACGCGGAGGCCATCGCCGGTCTCGATCTGGAAAAACTCGACCGCGAGTCGGCGCCGGTGGGCGGCGGGGCGGGGGAGTTTTCCGAGCAGGCGGTGTGGGACGCGTTGAAGGGCTGTTTCGATCCGGAGATCCCGGTGAACATCGTCGATCTCGGGCTGGTGTATGATCTCGACATCGACGACTCCGCCACCGGCGGCAAACGCGTGGACGTGAAGATGACCCTCACCGCGCCCGGCTGCGGCATGGGGCCGGTGATCGCCGAGGATGCCCGCCAGCGCGTGGCCGCCCTGCCCGGGGTCGCCGAGGCCCGCGTGCACATCGTGTGGGACCCGCAGTGGACGCCGCAGATGATTTCCGAGGCCGGCCGCAAGCAGCTCGGGATCGACTGAGTTTCCGCGTCATGAAGCTGGCCCTGGTCACCGAGACCTACCCGCCCGAAGTCAACGGCGTGGCGATGACGCTCAGTCGTCTGGTGGCCGGGCTGCGCGCGCGCGGGCATGAGGTCGAGGTGGTGAGGCCGAGGCAGCGCGGCGAAGACGCGCGGGCGACGCCGGATTTTCTCGTGCCCGGCATGGCCATCCCTTTCTACGACGCGCTTCGCGTCGGCCTGCCCACGATCTGGCGGCTGGAGGAGCGATGGCGCGTCTGGCGGCCCGATGTGGTGCACGTGGCGACGGAAGGTCCGCTCGGTCTGGCGGCGGTGACGCTGGCGTATCTGCGGTGGTTCCACAATCGCACGCGGCTGACCCTCGCGCCCACCCGGCAGATGGTGGGCGAGCTGGCGGACGCGCGTTTTCGCGGCCTGTCGGTGATGGCGCGTGGAGTGGACACGGCATTGTTTGATCCGGCGAAGCGCAGCCAGGCGCTACGCGCGACGTGGGGTGCGGCGCCGGAGGATCCCGTCGCGCTCTACGTTGGCCGGCTGGCGGCGGAGAAAAATCTCGGCCTCGCGGTGGAGGCGTTTTTGCGCCTCCGCGCGCGGGCCCCTCGGGCCAAGTTCGTGCTCGTGGGGGACGGGCCGGCGCGGGAGGCGCTGGCCCGGGCGCATCCAGAATTCCACTACGCGGGGATGCGGCGCGGGGAAGAGCTGGCCGCCCATTACGCTTCGGGTGACCTGTTTCTTTTCGCCAGCGTGACGGAGACCTTTGGCAACGTGGTGACGGAGGCGATGGCGAGCGGCCTGGTGACGCTGAGCTACGACTACGCGGCCACCCGCGAGCACGTGCGCGACGGCCGCAACGGCTACGCGGCGGCCTACGACAAGCGGGAGGATTTTTTCGCCGGCGTGGAACGGGCCTGGAGCGAGCGTTCGCGCTGGCCGGAGGTGGCTCAGGCGGCGCGCCGCACCGCGACAAGCCTCACGTGGGCATCGGTGGTGGCGCGCTTCGAGTCGGACGTGCGGGCGGCGACCGGCGTGGACGCGCCGTAGGCGCGCGCGGCTAGCCTTGCCCGGTGGTTTTCTTGGGCGCGGCGGGCTGGGTGCTGGCGGGTTTTTTGAAACCCGGTTTGCCCGGGTTTTGTTTCCCCTGGTAACGCTGCAGCGCCTTCTGGTCTTTGACGGTCGGGATGTATTTCGCGCCCATGCGGCGAGACGGCGCGAGAATCGGCGGCGGGGCAACCGGTTTTTACGCGGGCGGCGGGAGCGGTCGCGCCCGCCGATGCGGATTGAACCCCCGGCGGGATCGGCGCATACTCCGGCTGTCCGGAAAGCATACGTTCAACCTCCAACCCCTGATCGCCATGAAAACCCTGCTTGTATCGGTTGATTTTTCCGCAGCCACGCGCGCCGTGATCGACGCCGCCGTGGAACTGGCCGCGCCCGCCCATGCCAAAATCGTCCTGCACCACAGCTACGTGCCGCCGGTGGTGACCTCGGAATATGGGCTGAGTCTGGAGATGCTGCAGGAGACCGCGCAGATCGGCGAAAAAACCGCGCGCCACCAGCTGGAGCATCTCGAGGATGAGCTGACGGCGAACGGTTACGACGTGAGCAGCGTGCTTACCGAGGGCGGGGCGGCCTCGCAGGTCTTGTTGCAGGCCGCCAAGCACCGGGCGGACCTCATCGTGCTGGGCTCGCACGGGCACACGGCGTTTTACGATCTGCTCATCGGCAGCACCACGCACGACGTGTTGGCCAAGGCGATGTGCCCGGTGCTGATCGTGCCGCCGGCGAAAAACAAGGCGGCCAAAAAGGCGAAGAAAGCCGACAAACGCTGAACTCGTTTACGCGCGAGGCCGAGGCGCGGGCACGGCATGAGTCCGGAGCGGGACGTTGACGCGCGCGGCGCGGCGGAGAAGGTGGGCGAAATGTGGAAGATCGCCCACCGACCCTATGCCTTGCCCTTTCGTGTCGTGGTGCGCACGGCGCACGGGCCCTGGGCGCGTCGGGAAGGATTTCTGGTGCGGGTCGAGCTGGCGGGCGAGGCGCACGCCAAGGGCGGCGCGGGGTGGGGCGAGGTGGCGCCGATCCCGTGGTTCGGCACCGAAAGCCTGGCCGAGGCGGCGGAGGCGCTGGCGTCGTTGCGCGGCGCGGCGTCCGATCTTGGCGATGCCCTGGCGCGCGTGCCGCAGAGCTGCGTCTGCGTGCGCGCGGCGCTGGCGGCGGCGTGGGCCGACGCGGAGCCTCGGGCGGAGTCGGCGGTGAAGGTTTTGCCCTTGGCCGGACTGCTGCCGGCGGGCCGGGGCGTGAGGGCCGTGGCGGCGGCCAAACTCGAGCTGGGCTATCGCACGTTCAAGTGGAAGGTCGGGGCGACGGATGATGCCGACGAGCGGGCTCTGTTGGATGATTTGCTCGGCGACCTGCCCGCCGGGGCCAAGCTGCGCCTAGACGCCAACGGCGCCTGGGAGCGGCGCACGGCGGAGCGTTGGCTGGAGCTGGCGGCGGAGCGTCCGCAGATCGACTACATCGAGCAACCGATCTCGGCCGAGGCGCGCGGCGCGGAGGATACGCTGCGCGGGCTGGCGGAGGATTATCCGGTGAAGATCGCGTTGGACGAATCCATCGCCGGCGCGCGGGACGTGGAGCGCTGGCTGGCGGCGGATTGGCGCGGGGTCTGGGTGATCAAGCCCGCGTTGCTGGGCGAGCCCGAGCCGGTGCTGGCGCGATTGGCCAAGGCGCGGGCGGATGTGGTGTTTGGCTCGGCGCTGGAGACCGGCGTCGGCGCGAAGGCGGGGCTGCGGCTGGCCTTCGCCTGGGCGCAATCGAGACCCGCGGGCGAGAGGCGGGCGCTGGGCTACGGAGTGTGGCCGCTTTTCGAGGACAAGCGGGCGGAGCCGCCGCAGGGTGGCGGTCCGTTCGTGCGTCTGGAGGATGTGGCGCGCATGGATGCGGAGGCCTTATGGAACGCGCTGCCCTGATCGCGCGACTGCGGGAGTTTGCCGGCGCGGCCCTGGTCGAGCGCGACGGCGCGTGTTTCCTGGTCGATCCGGCTTGGGGCGAGCGCGAGCGGGCGCAGTGGGAGGCGCTCGCGGCGCGGCGTCCCGACGGATGGGACGGGGCGCGCGGATGGTTGTGCGTGCCCACCGGCGGATCGGCGGGGACGATGAAACTCGCGCGGCATGACGAGCGGACGCTGGGCGCGGCGGTCGAGGGGTTTTGCGCGCATTTCGACGTGGCGCGCGTGGATGCGGTGGGGTTGCTGCCTGCCTGGCACGTGAGCGGGTTGCTGGCCTGGGTGCGTTGCGCGTGGACGGGCGGCCGCCACACGGCGGTGCGCTGGAAAGACGTGGAGTCGGGGGCGTCGCGGCCGGCGGGCGCGGGGGCGTTCGTCTCTCTGGTGCCGACCCAGCTGGCTCGTTTGCTGGATGACGCGCCGGCGGTGGCGTGGCTGAAGACGTTTCGCGCCGTGCTGCTCGGTGGCGGTCCGGCATGGCCGGAAATCCTGGCCAAAGCGCGGGCCGCGGGCGTGCCGGTGACACTCAGCTATGGCATGACGGAGACGGCGGCGATGGTGGCGGCGCAGCGACCGGAGGAGTTCGCGGCGGGCGACACGAGTTGCGGACGCGCGCTGCCGCACGCTCGAATCCGGGCGGGGGACGACGGGCGGGTGCGCGTGGGCGGGGCGTCCTTGTTTTTTGGATACTGGCCCGAGGCGCGGATGCCCGAGGCGGACGGAGACTGGAGCACGGACGATCTGGGTGAGCTGGACGGGCTGGGCCGCCTGCGCGTGAAGGGGCGGGCGGACGCTTTGATCATCAGCGGCGGGGAAAAGGTGAATCCGTCCGAGGTGGAAGCGGCCTTGCGCGAGGCTGGCGGGGCTGCGCTGGGAGACGTGGCGGTGGTGGGCGTGCCGCACGTGCGCTGGGGGCAGGAAGTGGTGGCCGTGCTCTGGGGGGACCGCACCCGGGAGACGGCGCTGCGCGAGGGCGTGGCGCGATTGCTGGCGGCGGCAAAGCGGCCCAGGCGCTACGTCTGGCTCGCGCGCGAGGCCTGGCCGCGCGACGAACGCGGAAAGCTTAATCGCGCGCGACTGGCGGAGCTGGCTCGGGAGTAACGTCGGACTTGGCGGACTCAGCGGGCGTGGATGAGGCGTCGGACTCGGCCGGTGCGTCGGGTGCGGTGGCCGCACTCGGCGGCGTCCAGCGTTGGAGGCCGATGCGGTCGCGGAAAACGATGATGCGCCACGCGGTGCGCTCGGGCATCGCTGCCACCAAGGCGGCGTCTTTTTCCGGGCCCAGCTGGCGGGCGAGCAGCACATCGAGGCCGCTCCAATCGCGGGGCAGGGCGGCTGCCTCAGGTCTGGCTGGCGCTGTGTCGTCGAGCTGCACAAACACCAGATGCGGCCCCGGGGAGGTCTCGCGGATTTTTTTGCGAATCTGCTCCCAGTTGTCGGCGAAGGTGTATTCCTCCGGCGCTGGCCGATCGGCCGGGGCGGCGGGTAGGAAGGCGAGCTGCGTGACGGCCAGCGCGCACAGCACGCGGCTCGGCAGACGTTGGGACACGCGTTGGCAGGCCTGCAGACCGAGTCCGGCCAGCAGGGCGCAGGCGGGCAGGGCGAGCAGCCACCAATCGAGCGGGGCGGCGAAGCGCAGAAACACCGCGGCGGTGGTGCCCGCGACGAGCAGCCAGGCCGGCCGGGTCAGGCGGGCGGGCAGGAGCAGGGCGGAAATCGCCGCCAGCAACGCTAGGCCCGCGCCGCCGAAAAAGTGTGACCCGCGCAGAACGGTATCGAGGAGACTCCGATAGGCCGGCGTGGCGATCTGCGCCGAGGGGAGGGCGACGAGCTGGTCGTAGCGCTCGATCACGTAGTCGAGCCCGTCCTGCGGCGCGCCCTCGGTTTGCCAAAACCAGGCGGGGGCGGTGACGTTTTCCGCTCGGTAGAGCGCGGACGGGGTGACGAAAGGATTGCCGGTGACGAGTTGGTTTCTGGCCAGCAAGGCGAGCACGGGCAGGAGCAGCACCAGACCGATTTGGGCAAGCAAGGGACGAAGCGGCGCGGTGTGACGGTTCGCGTCGGCGTGGCGCGGGCGGGAGTTTTTTTGCACGCGCCAATCGATTACCACCGCCAAGCCGACGACCACGGCAAGCGCGGGTGCGCTGAGGAGCAATATGCCCAGCCCCACGCCGAGCAGGCGGGCGGCCTGGGTGTCGGGGTGCGCGCGGTGGCACCACCAGGCACCGAGGCAGCAGGCGGAAGCGGCGAGGATGATCCACGGGGTGGGATCGACCATCTGCCAGTCCTGGCTGCGCGCGGAGGCCAGCATGGCCGCGACCGTGATGACCGAGGTGAACGGCAGGGAAAGCCCCAGCGGGCCGCGCAGCAGCCAGACCAAGCCGCCGGCGGCCAGGCCGAAGGCGAGGATCGCGGCGGTGCGGGCCGAGCCTGCGGTGGCGGTCAGCAGCACGGCGCTGGCTTCGCGCGCCACGGGATGGCGTCGGCCGCTTTGTTCATCGAGAAGGACCAGCCGCTGGCTCCAGTGGGCGGGGGAAGCCGGGGTGGGCGCGAAGAGCGACCCGGACGCGTAGTTCTCCGCCGCGAGGCGATCGGCCCGCTCTTCCACGGAAACGGGCCGCTTGGGGTCCGCGAAGAACACCGACAACCAAAAGGCAAACGCCATGCCCACCGCGGTGGCGGCCAGTATGGCGAGACGATGGGAGGGGAGGGAGGGGCGCATGCGCGGAGAGGTCGTCGTGCCGTTTCCGGGGTTGTCATGCAAGCACGCGCCAACATTGCATCACGCCCTATGTGTATCCTGTCCCTGACGAGGGAGTGCCGACGTTGGTTTGCGGAGCGTCCGTTGCGCGGATTTACGCTGCTATTCGGCGTGCTGGCGGTGCTGGCCTATTCCGCGATGCCCGCCGAGGAGCTGACTTTTGATAATTCGTTCATCATCGGCGACGATACCCGGTTGCGCGCGTTCAGCGTCGATTCGATCATCCAGATCGTTAACCGCGACTACTGGTGGCCGTCCCTGTCCTCCAGTCTATATCGTCCGCTGACGACGTTTTCGTTTTGGTTCGAGTATTCGTTTCTCGGTTACGGAACCAGCCCGCTGGGCTATCAGTTGGGCAATCTTCTGCTGCACGGCTTTAACGCGATTCTGGTTTTCCATCTGGGGCGGCGACTGGGCTTGCGGCAGACGGCTGCGGCTCTGGTGACGGGGATTTTCCTGCTGCATCCCATCGCGACCGAGGTGGTGGCGAACATCGTGGGGCGCTCGGATCTTTTCGCGACCGCGGCGGTGTTGGGTGGCTTGATTTTTTACTTCGACGCGCTGGAGCGGACGGATCGTCGCGGGCGTTTTTTGGGCCTGGCGGCGGCGGGTCTGTGCGGTCTGGCGGGGGTGATGGCAAAGGAAAGCGCCATCATGCTGCCCGCGCTTATCGGGTGGCACGGGTTGTTGCGCATGCGTGAATTGCGCCAGGGAGCGGTCGAGGCCCGCACCTGGCTGTATGACGCGATCGGTGCCGCGATCACGTTTTTGCCCTGCGTGGTGTTCGTGTTGGTGACGCGGAGCATTTTTTCCGACGCGCCGGGGGTGAACGATCACCCTTTTATGGACAATCCCCTGATGCCCGAAGGGTTCCTGGTCACGCGGGTGACTGCGCTTGGGGTGTGGGGCATGCAGATAGGGCAGCTCTTCATGCCGCTCTCGTTGTCGAGCGACTACTCGTTTAACGCCATCCCGGTCGCGAATCTGGAGGAGTTTAACCGCACGGCGTGGTGGGGCGTGGGCACGGGCGCGGTCTTTTTGGCGCTGCTGGCGTTTATCTCGAGCGCGGGCCGGCGCATCGAGGGGTTGGCCTTTGCGGCCGGGGCCTACGTCATCGCGATGCTGCCCACCTCGAACATGATCATCAAAATCGGCAGCATACGCGCGGACCGGTTTCACTACCTGCCCAGCGTGTTTTTCTGG
>JALOTV010000064.1 GCA_025457685.1 Opitutaceae bacterium | reverse complement strand
AACTCGGCGAGGTAGGCCTGGATGCGTTTTTCGGCTTCGCTCGCGCGACCCTCGGCGAGGTCCGCCATGGCGGAGAGGTAGCGGGCCTCCTCGATGAACTTACCCTTGGGGAAATCCTTGGCGTAGCCCTCGGTGATCTCCTTGGCTTCGGCAAAGCGCGCGGTGCTGAAAAACGCGTTGGCCTTCATCAGGCGCATAGGCTCGGCGAGTTCGGAGTCGGGAAACTTGTCCGAGGCGATGCCGAGGAAGGCCAGCTGCGACTCGAGATCGTTGCGCTGGGCGGCCGCGAGGGCGGCGAGGTAGAGAGCCTGGGCGCCGAATTTGGACTCGGGGTAGGCGCGGAAAAAGCGGTCGGCCGCCTCGCGGGTTTTTTCCACCCGGCCGGCGTCGGAGTAGGCGCGGACGAGGCCGAAGAACGCGTTTTCACGCTCGGGCGATTCAGGGTGGTTGGCGATGAGGTCCTCGTAGAGCAGGGCCGCCTCCCAGACGCCGCCGCGCTCTTGAAAGGCGAAAGCCAGCCGGTAGCGCAGGGTGGCGTCGTAGGTCGGGAGTTTCTGGATCTGCTCCAGCGAAGCCTTGGCCTGCTCCAACCGAGCGTTGGTGCGGCGGATGGTGTCGGAATCCGTCGCGCTGGGGCGCTGAAGCGAAGTGAGGCGCGCGAGAAAGGCCTGCAGGGCCTGATTGCGCCGGCCTTGCTCGGCGATCAGCGCGTCGCGGGTGAGCAGGGTGCGGTAGGCGGCGAGGGCCCCGGCATAATCCTGCGCCTTCGTCAGGGCGTCGCCGAGCTGGAGTGAGAGAAGGTTTAAGCCGGCGAGGTTGTCCACCTGGTCGATGCTGCCGCGCAGCAACGCGAGACCGCGGCGCGCGTCGGCGAGATTGCCCGCGCGCAGGTGCAGATCGATCAGCGACAGGGCGGCGTCGGCCCAGTCGCGGTCGCGCGGCGAGGTGGCGAGGAGGCGGTTGTAGGTCTCGATGGCGACGGGGAGTTGTCCGGCCTGCGCGGCGGACATCGCGCCATAGAGCATGGCCTTGTCGCGGAAGGTGGCCGACTCCTCGGCGGAGCGGAAAACGGGGATGGCCTCGGCGTATTTGTTCTGCAGCGCGAGCGACAGGCCGCGGATCATGCGCGCCTCGCCCAGAAAGGCGGCGCTGATCGAGGGGATCTTCTCGATCGCCTCGCCGAGTTCGGCGGAACGCACATACTGCTGGGTCTGGAAGTTGGCGTTGGCGGCGGTGAGCATCAGCCGCTCGAGAGACACGCCAGAGGGCAGGGTCTCGCCGGCCTGGGCGCGCTTGATCACCTCATCCAGCAGGCCGACGGCGTCGCCGGGCTTGCGGGCGTTGAGCGCCAGCTCCACCTCGGCGAGCTGGCTCGCGATCGGAATGGTGATCTGCGCGAACGCCGGGCTGCCGGCCAGCGTGAGGGCGAGCAGCGGAACATGCAGGCGGTGAAGGTGGCTTGAGCGCTGGGCAGGCATGCGGCGTGTATGCGCGTTAAATCGTCGAGGGGCGGAAAAACAAAAAAGGTCCGGAAATGAAAGGGTCAGGTCAAGGCTTACGCCACTTTACACGTTCAAACGGGACAGGTTCCATAAATTAGACGCAAGGCCCCGACTACCCCTCGGTGCGGAGCACGGCCAGCGGCGGGCGGCGCGCCACGCCGCGCTGGGCGAGGAGGCCGGTGATCAGGGTCAGGCCGACCACCCCGGCTACCGTCCAGACCAGCGGAGCCCAGGGTAGGACCGGCGGAGCCTTGAAGACCCACACCGCCACCGCCGAGCCGCCGCCGAGCGCGAGAAGCGCGCCCGCCGCGCCCGCCATGAGCCCGAGCGCGACCAGTTCCGTGACCAGCCCCACCCGCACCTGCCGCGAACTCGCGCCCAGGGTGCGCAACAGGACCGCCTCGCGCACCCGTTGCTCGCGCCCGGCGGCCAGCGCGCCCGCCAGCACCACCACGCCCGTCGCCAAGGTGAATAGCGCGATGAAACGCACCGCCAGCTCGGCCTTGGCGAACACCGCGTCGAGCGACTCGATCACCAAGCCGAGATCGAGGATGGACACATTGCCAAACTCCGACGCGACGGAGCGCTGCACCCGCGCGTTCAGATCCTTGTCCTCCGCCATCGCCGCGAGGACGTGGAATTTTGGCGCTCCCTCCAAGACTCCGGTCGGGAAAAGCACGAAGAAATTCGGCGACATGCGCCGCCACTCCACCTCTCGCAAACTGGCCACGCGGGTGCGCACCGCCACGCCCTGCACGTCCCATTCCAACTCGTCGCCAAGGGCGAGTTGCAGGTCCTCGGCCAACCCCTGCTCGACCGACACCGGCACCGGTTCGTCCGCGGCCGCACCCTCGGCGGACCATGCGCCGGTCCAGGTGCCCGCCACCACTTTTTCCGTGTCCGCCAGTTCGGCGCGGTAGCTGGAGCGGTATTCGCGGCGCAGCGTCCAGCCGGGCACGCCGGAATCGGGATCGCGCAGCCAATCCTCCACCGCACGCCCCTTCATCTTGGCCAGTCGCATGGTCACGATTGGCGCCTCCGCCACCACCGGCGCACCCGCGCTCGCCAGAGTGGATTTCAATCCATCCACCTGATCGTCCTGCACGTCGAAAAACAACAGGTTCGGTCGGCCTTCCGACCCGGCGAAGCGGATCTGCCCCAGCAGCGCGCTGCGCGAAAACGCCAGCGTGAGCAGCAAAAACGCGCCCAGCCCGAGCGCCACCACCAGCCGCGCCGTGCGGTTGCCCGGTCGGTGCAAACTGGCCAGGCCCTGCCTCACCGCGAAGGGCAGGGCGCGCACCGCGTCCAGCGTGCCGGCGCGTTTGGCCGCCAGCATCACCAGCCGCGCGGAAACGGCCAGCGCCAGCCCGGCCGCCGCCAGCCCTCCGGCAAAGCCCAGTCCGTTGCGCCAGCCTCCGGCCAGCCACACCGTGAGCGCCAGGACCAGCGCCGCCAGGGCCGCGCCGGCCGCCCAGCGCCACGGATCGCGCCGCCCCGCCTCGGGCTCCACCGCGCGCAGCACGCCCAGCGGCGACACCCGCCGCACCGCCAGCAAAGGCACCAGGGTGCACAGCGTGGTCAGCGCCACGCCAATGACCCCCGCCCGGGCCACCTGCGCCCAGTGGACGCCAAATTCGCCGGCCTCGACCGGCAAAAAATCCTGCAACAAAGCCCCCAGCGCGGCCTGCACGCCCGCCCCGGCCAGCGCACCCGCGGCGCTGCCCGCCAGGCCGACCGCCACGCCCTGCGCCATAAACACCCCCAGCCCCAGCCCCGCGCCCGCGCCGAGGCAGCGCAGCACCGCCACCGTGGCGAGCTTGCGACGCACCATCGCATGCATCGCCGAGGCGACGCCGATCGCGCCGAGCAGCAACGCCACCAGGCCGGTCAGGCTGAGAAACGCCTCCACGTTCTCCATCGCGCGCCCGAGCTCGCGGCGCCGCTCCGCCACCGTGTCCTCGTTCATGCGCAGCTCGCGCATGCGCCCGCGTTCGCGCTCGGCCAGCGCCTCCACGTCGGTGCCTTCGGGAAACTTGAAGTGGGTGCGATACCGCACCAGCGATCCGGGCCCGAGCAGCCCCGTGCCATCGAGGCCCGACAGGGCCACCAGCACGCGGGGCGAGAGCAGTGCCACCGCCGCCGATTCGCCCGGAAGTTTTTGCAAGGCCCCCGCCACGCGAAACTCCTTTTGCCCCAGCCGCACCTTGTCGCCCGGTTGCAGGCCGAACTGCTTGAGCAGGGTCTCCTCCACCAACACGGCGTCGCCCGCGGCGAGGTCTGTCTTGGCCCCGGCCGGTTCGCTCACCGCGTCGCCATAAAACGGATACGCCGGCTCCGCCGCGCGCACCGTGACCAGACGCGAGGCCGCGACCCCGCCCGCGCCGTCCGGCACCGCGAGCATGGAGGCGAAGGCAATCTCGCGGGCGCGCTCCCCGCCCAGGCCGGCGAGGTAGGCCTCGGTGCGCGCGTCCGGCGCGCTGCGCGACTCCACCACCATGTCGGCGCCGAGCAGGGCCCGCGCCTGCCCGTTGATCGCCTCGCGGATGTTTTGCCCGAGCGATCCGGTGGCGGCGAGCGCCGCCACCCCGGCCACCACCGCGAGCGCGGTAAGGGCCAGGCGACCGCGCGAGGCCCGCGCATCCCGCCAGGCGAATTTTAAGAGGAAAATCATCGGAAGGTTGGGCCCACGAAACACACGGAATGACACGAAACTCAGGCCACGATCTTCTCCCATTCCACCTTGGGATAATGACCAAAATTCACGAGTAAGCCCGCCCGCAGGCCGGTCGCATGCAGATAATTGATCACCTGCGCCCGGTGTTCATCGGTTAGCGCCGAAACCGCTTTCAGTTCCACCAGAACAGAGCCGAAACAAACCAGATCGGGCCTGTAAGTCTGCCGCAGCGGCGTCCCCTTGTAATTCAGAGTCAGCTCGGGCTGGGCCACAAAAGGCACTCCTCGCAGTCCGAGCTCCAACTCCATGCATTCTTGGAACACAGCCTCCAGAAAGCCGCAGCCCTTCTCTTTATAGACCTCAAAACACGCTCCCATCACCTGGTAACATTCTTCCTTTAGAATCAGTTCCTTCATGGGTTTTCCTTTCGTGTCTTTTCGTGTGTTTCGTGGGCCAAATCCCGACCTCAGCGATTCGCCTCCGACGCCACGATTTCCCCGCCGCGCAGACGCAGCACCCGGTCGCAGCGGCGGGCCAGCTCGTCGTCGTGCGTGACCAGCACCAGCGTGGCGCCCTTCTCCCGGTTCAGGCCGAAGACCAGCTCCTTCACCACCTCGGCGGTGGCCCCGTCGAGATTGCCGGTCGGCTCGTCGCAAAAAAGTATCCGGGGTTCGGATACAAAGGCGCGCGCCAGCGCCACCCGCTGCTGTTCGCCGCCCGAGAGCTGCACCGGGTGGTGCCCCAGCCGCGCGCCCAGCCCCACGCGGTCCAGCAGGGCCCGCGCCCGCTCCTCCGCGTCGCGGATCGCCGGCCCGCGCAGGCCGCGCAGCTCCAGCGGCACGAGCACGTTCTCCAGCGCGGTCAGCGAGGGGATGAGCTGGAAGTTTTGAAACACGAAGCCGGTGCTCTCGTTGCGCACCCGCGCGCGCTCGTCCTCGCTCAGGCCGCCCAGCTCCCGGCCGGCCAGCCGCACCCGGCCCGAGGTGGGCTGGTCCAGCCCTGCGCACAGGCCGAGCAGGGTCGTCTTGCCGCTGCCACTCGGGCCCACCAGCGCGAGGGATTCGCCGGCCCGGAGCGAAAAGCTGGCGTCGCGCAGCACCGTGAGCGGACCGGCCGCCGTGGCGTAGGTGCGGCGGATGTTGTCCACCTCGAGGATGGGCGCGGCGGAGTCTGGGACGGCGACGGCGGAGCGGGTCATGGCCGCGCAACTGATCAAGGCCGCCGCCAAGGGCAAGTCGCGTCCGCCGTTCCCTCGCCCCGTCCCGCCGCTTCGATTTGCGGAATGCATGCCCGCACCCATGCTCCGGCATCCCGCCATGCGTCCGCGCCCCTTTCTCGCCTGCCTCGCCGCCATCGTCTGCCTCGTGGTTTCCCTCGCCGCGCCGTTCGCCCGCGCCCAATCCGGCCCGGCCGCCGCCCCGGTGCCCGAAGCGCGCATCCTCATCCTGGGTGACAGCCTCACCGCCGGCTACGGCCTGCCCGATCCCGCCACCCAGGCCTACCCCGCCCTGCTCCAGCAAAAGATCGACGTCCTCCCCGCCCGCCCGGGCGCGCCGCGCTGGCGCGTGGTCAACGCCGGCGTCTCCGGCGACACCACCTCGGGCGGCCTGCGCCGCATCGACTGGGTGTCCCGTCAGCCTATCGCCGTCCTCGTGCTCGCCCTCGGCAGCAACGACGGCCTGCGCGGCCTCTCCCCCGATCTCGTGGTGAAAAACCTCGCCGCCACCGCCGACCGCGTGTTGGCGAAAAACCCCTCCGCCCGCGTGCTCCTCGTCGGCCAGCGCATGCCCACCAGCATGGGCGACTACGCCGCGCGCTTCGACGCCGCCTTCCCCGCCCTCGCCACCGCCCGCGGCTGGCCTTTCGTGCCGTTCCTGCTCGAGGGCGTGGGCGGCGTGCCCGAGCTCAACCAAGCCGACGCCATCCACCCGAACGAGGCCGGCCATCAGCGCATGGCCGACACCGTCTGGGCGGGCCTCGCCCCGCTGCTCGCGAATCCCTGAGTCCGGCACACCTACGCGGCCTCACTCCAGCACCAGCACGACCGCGACCAGCATCAAGGCCGACCCCGCCAGGCGCAGGCGAAACACCGCCCGGGGCAAGCGCTGTTCCCCGCCCGTGCCCAGCCACGCCCCGAGCAGCCCGATCGCGAGCACGCTCCACAGGCCGCGCGTGCTGTAGAGGATGTTGGCCGCCGTGGCCCGTCCGTGCGTGCCCAAGGTGTAGGCCATGCTCGCCGCTTGCATGGCGAGCAGGATGGCCCCAGGCGCCAGCCAACGCCACGCGGCCGGCGGGATGGTGCGCAGCGGCGCGTGAAAAACCGGGATCAGCCCGAACGAAAACACCGCCACCAGCCCGAAGGTCAGCGGCAGGAAACGCCCCACGCCCCACGCGCCCGCGAAGCGTTGCACGAGCACGTCGCACACCGCGAAGGCCAGCGCGGCCGACATCGCCAGCGCGATGGTGCGCCCCGCCGCCTGCCCGCCCCGCCCCGCCGCGTGCGCCCGAGGCATCGCCTGGAGCAGCCCCACCGCCGCCGTGGCCAGCGCCGCCGCGATCCACCAGGCCGGCCGCACCGGCTCCGCCAGCAGCAACGCGCTCGCCCCCGCCACAAAGATGATCTTCAGGCCCAGCACCGGCGTCGCCAGCGAGACCTCGCCGGCCAGCGCCGCGAAAGTGAACACCTGCCCGGCGAAAAACAGCACCGCGCACAGCGCCGGTTGCCACAGGGCCGCCGCCTGCACCTCCGCCCCGCCCAGCAACCACAGCGGCGCAAAACCCAGCCCCATCGCCAGGTTCGAGACGAAGGCCGTGCGCCACAAACCCACCCCGTAGGACGAGGCGCGCTTCACCAGCAGCACCGCCGCCACGTAGCCCAGCCCGCTGGCCAGCGGCATGAGGGTCGCCGCCAGCGGCGCGCCTCCGCCCGACGCCGTCACCGCGCCGAGCGGCCGGATGCCCTGAAGGAGGGCCGCGTGGGCGAAATCGGGCAAAATGGCGGGAAAAGTCACCCACTCAGGGGATGTGATAAAACGGATTGGGCAACTTAAAGCCCCGCTCCGCGTGCGCGCCCAGATCGCTGGCCTGATCGCCGATGGTCGCGATGATCGTCCACCCCTGGGCCTCCCACGCCGCGCGCGCCTCGGTCTTGCGCTCGAGCGCGGTGCGGCGGCCGGTGTTTTCGGGCAACAGCTTCAACTCCGCGTAGTCGGCCATGCCCTCGCGGCGCAGATTCTCCTCCGTGCCGGCGCGGTCCACCGGATCCTTTCGCCCGGTGAGGAACAACACGTCAACCCCCGCCGCGCGCGCCGCGTCATACACCGTCTTCATCGCCGGCAGGGCCGGGCCGTTCGCGCTCGCCACCCACTCCTCCCAGCGCCGGGGGTTGTAGCCAAAATCCTCCGCCCGCATGTGCGGCAGGTTCGAGATCACCGTCTCGTCGATATCCAGCACCACCGCGAGCCGCTCGCCGGGCCGGCGCTCCGCCGCGCGGCGCTCTATCCACGCCTGCGCCTCGGCCGCCACCGCCGCCAGATCGCGCGCGTAGTGCCCTTCGTCCACGTAGGCCAGCACCGCGTCCTTGGCGTGCGAAAGATTCAGGGGCTCCGCCGTCGCGGTCGCGCCGTGGGCCGGCGCCGGATTTCGCCCCGCGCCGGTGGCGCAGCCCGTCGTCGCGACGAGCGAAACCAATAGCCCCGCCGTCACCCAAACCATCGTGCGCATGTGATGCTTAGCCATGCGGCGCACCATGGGCCAGTCTGCGCCGGGCGCAACTTCCCGCCGCCACGGCCGACGCCGGATCAGGCCCGATCCAGCGCCGCCTGAATGGCACGGCACGCGGTGCGGAGCACCTGCAGGCGGGCGTAGCGTTTGTCGTTGGCCGGGATGAGGTGCCAGGGCGCGTGGGCCGTGTCGGTGAGCGCCAGCATGTCGCCGACCGCCACCTCATAGGCGTCCCACTTGCGACGATTTCGCCAGTCCTCCTCGTTGATCTTGTGGGATTTGAACGTGACCTCCTCCCGCGCGCGGAATCGCGCCAGCTGCTCCTCGCGGCTGATGTGTAACCAGAATTTCACTACAATCTGGCCGTGGTCGGTCAGGGCGCGCTCAAAGTCGTTGAGCTCGTTAAAGGCCCGCCGCCACTCGTCCGGCCGGCAGAAGCCCTCGAGCCGCTCCACCAACACGCGCCCATACCAGCTGCGGTCGAAGATCGCCACCTGGCCGTCGCTCGGCACGTGCCGCCAGAAACGCCACAGGTAATGGTGCGCCTTTTCCTCGTCGTTCGGCTTGGCCACGGGATACACCCGGTAGTCGCGCACGTCGATCGCGCTGGTCAGGCGGCGGATCGCCCCGCCCTTGCCCGCCGCGTCCCAGCCTTCGAAGACAAACGTGATGGCGCGGCCCGCCTTTTGCGCCGCGCGCACCGCCGCGTTGAGCCGGCCCAGCCACTTGTCGCGCTTCTGCTCGTAGTCTTCCGCCGAGAGTTTTTGGTCGAGGGGCAGGCCGAGCAGACGCCGGCGCCCGTAGGGCCGGAGGGGCTTGGGCTTCGGGTCGGGCTTGGCCGGCGCGCGGGAACGGCCCAGCCGGGCCAGCTCGCGCTTGTGCGCCTCGAACTGCGCCAGCAGGTGCTCGCCGACCGCGAGGTTGCGCGCGCGCTCGTCCTCCGCGTCGATCACCGTCCAGGCCGCGCCGGGCTGGTGGGTGGCGCTCAGGATGTGCAGCGCGGTGCGCTCCAGCCGGTCGTAGATGCGGTGGTGGCGCCAGTCCTCCTCGGTCACCCGCCAGGCGGTGTGCTCGTCGGCCTCCAGCCGCTTGAAGCGCGCCCGCTGCGTGTGTTTGTCCAGATTCAGCCAGACCTTCACCACCAGCGTGTCGTTGTCCGCCAGCGCCCGCTCGAAACGGCGGATCTCCTCCAGGTCGCGGTCGAGCGCCTTCAGGTCCTTCTTGCTGCGCGCCTCCTCGGCGAGCGTCTCGGTATACCAGGAGCCGGCGTAGATGCCGATTTTGCCGCGGGGCGGCAGGCTGCGCCAGAAACGCCAGAGGAACGGCCGCCGCTTGTCCTCCTCGCTCGGCGCGCGAAAGGAAAACGTCTCCGTGCCGCGCGGATCCAGCCAGCCGCCGAGCGCGTTCAACACCTCGCCGCGCCCTGCCCCGGCCACGCCCGCCACGATCAGGAGCACCTTGAAGGGCAGCTCCTTCAACTCCACCTGCAACCGCACCAGTTGCTCGCGCAACACCGCCAGCCGCGCCTCGTAGGCTTTTTTCGCCAGCCGGGGCGGATCGATGGTCTCGGGCTTGGCTCGCCGACCAGCGCCGGTCTTGGCGGATTTTTTGGCCGGAGCCGGGGATGAACGCGGAGTTTTTTTTGCGGTGGGCATGGGTATCGCGCGCAAACGGCGATCCGAGAGAAAAGACGAAATCCGTCCGGCGAAAGTCTGAATCCCGCCGACAGTCGCGAAACTTTCGCGCGGCGGCGGGGAGCGCCGCGCCCTTGCTCCCGCCGCCGCACCGGGCCATGCCTCGGGTCTTCTCTTTCATGAACGCCGACCCGGGCCCCGTCCCGCCCTCACCCGCCTCGACCGAGGAACCCGCCCCGCTGCGCCGCCTCGGCCAGCTCATCCGCTTCGATTCCGGGCTGCTCCGCCGCGCCATTTTCCTGCAGGCGATGCAGTCGCTGAGCTACATCCCGTTCTACGCCGCGGTCGGCGTCCTCATCGACGACATCCTGCGCAACGAGGCGCTCTCCACCGAGGACCGCTACTTCTGGATCGTCATCTACGCCCTGGCCAACCTCGCCCTCTGGCCGATCCACAGCTGGTTCACCGTGCGCGCCTTCGCCCGCAGCCAGGAGATCGTGCGCGCCGTCACCGCCCGCCTGCGCCGCATGCTGGTGGATAAACTCCAGAGCATGTCGCTGAGTTTTTTCACCCGGCGCGGCGCGGGCGCGCTCTCCAACCAGGTGACGGTGGACCTCACCAAGGTGGAAAACTTCCTCAACCAGATCGTGGGCGGCTTCATGGTGAACTTCACCATCGGCGCCGGCGCCCTCGCCTACCTCTTCTGGCTCAACCCCACCCTCGCCGCCATCACCGCCTTGGCCGTGCCCGCCCAGCTCGGCATCATCCGCGCCATGCGCAAACGCGTGGCCACGCTCAACCAGCGCGTGCAGCAGTCGGGCGAAAATTTCTCCGAACGCGTGGTCGAGTTTATCGGCGGCATGCGCGCCACCAAGAGCCTGGGCAACGAGGACATCGCCGCCGCCCAGCTCGGCGAATCCATCGAGCGCCTGCGCGCCGCCGGTCTCGAGGCCAGCGTGACCATGCGCTGGGTCATGATGCTCATGCAGTTCGCCGGTGAATACCTCGGCGTCATCGTCTGGTGCGTGGGCGGCTACCTGTTTCTCCAGGGCTCGCTCGAGCTCGGCGCGCTCGTCGCCTTCAGCGCCCTGCTCGGCTTCGTGCGCGGCGGGTTCAACGCCTTCTTCGGCGGCTACGACGCCTGGATGCAGGCGCGCCCGGGCTTCCTCGCCATCCTCTCCATCCTCGACTCGCAGGAGATCGAGGGCTTTCGCACCTCGCCGCGCGCCCTGCGCCCGCGCGGCGAACTCGCCCTGCGCGAGGTCTGGTTTCGCCACCCGGGCGTGACCGAGGACGACACCTGGTCGCTGCGCGCCATCGATCTCCATATCCCCAAGGGCCAGCGCATCGGCCTGGTCGGCGAGACCGGCGCGGGCAAGAGCACCTTCCTCGACCTGCTCATGGGCTTTTATCCGCCCACCAAGGGAGAGATCCGCTACGATGATCGTCCGCTGGCGGAGATCGGTCTGCTCAACCTCCGCCGCTCCGTCGCCATCATGGGCCAGGACGCGTTTCTGTGGAACACCACCGTGCGCGAAAACATCCGCTTCGGCCGGCCCACCGCCAGCGACGCCGAGGTCGAGGAGGCCGCGCGCAAGGCCCAGGCCCACGACTTCATCGAGCGCCTCGACCAGGGCTACAACACCCTCTGCGGCGAACGCGGCGGTCGCCTCTCCGGTGGCCAGCGCCAACGCCTCGCCCTCGCGCGCGTGTTTCTGCGCGACCCCGCCATCGTCATCCTCGACGAGCCCACCAGCGCGCTCGACGTCGAGACCGAGGCGCGCCTTCAGACCGATCTCGACGCGCTCTGCCGCGGCCGCACCACCTTCATCGTCGCCCACCGCCTCTCCACCCTGCGCGGCGTGGACCGCGTGCTGGTCTTTCACCAAGGTCGCATCGTCGAGGATGGGCCCGTCTCCGAGCTGCTCGCCCGCCCTGACAGCCACTACGCCCGCCTGCACGCCCTGCAATTCAGCGCCGGCTCCCCGACCGCCTGACGCCCCACCGCCGCCGGAGTCAGTTTTTCGGCGCCGCCAGCTCCTCCGGGGCCACGCCCGCGCGCGCGTTCACCGTCGCCAGCACCTTGGGCACATAGAGCCGCGTCTCTGCCGGCAGGTGCTCCGCGATGCCCGCGAAATCCGTCGCACCGCGCGCCTTGAGGGTGCGCGCCACCCGGCCCTGGCCGGCGTTGTAGGCCGCCAGCGCGAGCGGCCAGTCGCCGAAGCGCTTGTAGAGACTTTTCAAATACACCGCCGCCGCCCGCGCGCTGGGCTCCGGCTGCATACGCTGGTCGAAGGGAAACAACGTCAGCCCCAGCGCCCGCGCCGTGTCCGGCATGAGCTGAAACAGGCCGCCCGCCCCGGCCGGGCTGCGCGCGCGGGGATTGAAGGAACTCTCCGTCTCCGCCAGCCACACCAGCGCCTCCGGCACGCCCTCCGCCGCGAAGGCCGCCCGCGCGCCAGTCTCACCGCCATGCGGCCGCGCCACAGTTCATACAGCGGCACGCCCGCGCCCGCCTTTGGCCTCACGGGCGTCTTCTTCTCCGGTTCCACGGGCGGAGGCGGCACCACCGGCGCTTCGCGCACCACCTCGCCCGCGATCTCCATGTCCTCCAGTTGCTCGCGCAACCAGTCCGCGTAGTCGGCGTAGTCAGGCAATGCCCGCAGCGCCGCGATCGCCGCGCGCGTCTCGGGGGCCAGCGCCGCATACGCCGCCAAATCCTCTTCGTTTCCCGCCGCCTCCACGCGCGTGAGCATGGCGACAAACTCCTCGCGCGGCATCAGCTCATACTCCGCCTTCACCGCCTCGCGGACGGCGTCGGCGCCTCCTCCGCGCGCAACAGTCCATGCGTCGCCATCACGCCCACGCAAACCGTTCGCCGCCATGCCTTCATTGCCCGCATGCCCCAAATCAACGCATCCCCACCCCACGCACAAGCCACCCCTTGGCCTTCGCCCCTGGCAAATGTTCGTAATACGAACATTTGGGTTCGCACAAACTCGGTTCGCCACCGCGACCATGTGTTCGCCCGCCGCTTTTCGGCCTGCCGCCTCGCCCTTCCTACGCGCTTCTCTGCCTGTCCCAACCCCTTCGCGCAGCGCGCACAAGCCGCCGCGCGGGCTTTCGCCATTGCCGCGCGCCCTTCGCGCCTGTTTTCCTGCGCGTTTACCAAAATGAACCGCGTCTATATCAAGACCTACGGTTGCCAGATGAACGAGCGCGACAGCGAGGCCGTCGCGGCGATGCTGCGTGGCCGGGGCTACCGCATCGTGCAGTCCGAGGACGACTGCGACATCATGCTGCTCAACACCTGCTCCGTGCGCGACGCCGCCGAGCAAAAGGCCCTCGGCAAGGCCGGCTACGTCTCCCAGCGCAAAAAGAA
>JALOTV010000063.1 GCA_025457685.1 Opitutaceae bacterium | reverse complement strand
CCATGATTCAGAACTACGAAAACACATTGGAGGCGGCGGAGGGGCATCGCACCTTGGCGGTGGTCGCGGGGTGTCGGGAGCGCGCGGGCGAGGTGCGAGCTCAGTTCGCCGCGCTAGGCGAGAACGTGGAGACTATTTGGTATGCGAATCCGCGCGACTTACTGGCGGGGAAAAACGCGTTTTCCGCCGTGATAATCTTCTCGGAGCGGGATGCGTCCGCGACGGATGCGGCGGAGGCGTTTTTGAGGCGACGCCTGGCGCATACGCCGTTGTTTCGCGTGGCGGCCTAGACAGGCCAGCGGCTACTTCTTCGCCGGGGCGGCACCCAAGGGGGCTCCGGCGGCGGTGAGAATGGTCTGCATCTCGAGGAGTAGTTTTTCGCGGAAATCGAGCTCGGCGGCGCGTTGCTCGAGTTTACGGGCCATGGCTTCGAGCTCGGGAAGCGGGGGATTGGAGCCAGCGCGCGGGGCGTGGGACGCGGGGGCGATGTCGGCGTCGTTTTGCTGCATGGCGAGCTGACGTTCGAAGCGTCGGGTGCGGTCGCGGAGATCGCGGTCGCGGTTTTCGAGGGCTTCTTTTTCGAAGGTGAGGCGGGTCTCGAGGGCGGCGAGTTGTTCGGCTTTGCGGGCGAGTTCGTTCTCGCGGGCGGCGATGTCGGCGACGGGACTGTTCGAGCCGGAGAGGCCGGTGAAGGTGCGTAGAAAGGCGGCGAGCGCGTCGAATTCCTTGACGGTGAGGCGGGTGCCGGGGTTGGCGGCCTGGGCCATGGAGCGCAGGCGGGCGGCGGTGATGTGCTGGTAGATGATGTCGCGGAGGCCGGAGCGAATGGCGGCGACGGTCAGGGGCAGGGTGGGCGCGTGGCAGAGGAGCACGCCGTGGTTGAGGCCGAAGCTGTCGCGGATGACGCTGATCTCCTTGCACGCGGCGGCGAAACAGTCCGGCGACATGCGGCGGGCGTCCAACACAAGCAAGTGCACGGGGCGCGGGGGCGCGGAGCGTGCGGTGCCGATCTGGTGATGGACCTGGTGGACGGCGAGTTCACCGCCAAGGCCACAACTGAGCAGGATGATATTCACGGACAGGAGTGGGGCTGGGCCGCGCGGGGTCAGGCGGCGGCGAGGGCGGAGATGTCGATCTTGGCGTGTTGTTTTGCGGCCTCGACCAAGGCTTCGCGGAGGGCGGGATTGGCGATCGTGGTCTCGTCCGTGACGGCGGCGAGGGAGGTCAGGCCGGCGGCTTTCATGAGATCGGCGGGGAGCTGGAGGAAAACCTTGTAGACGAGGAGCTGACCGGGGATGCCGCCGCCGGCGCTGGCGCTGATGGCGTCGAGGATGGGGCGTAGCTTGCAACCGCCGGTGACGGGAGCGGCCTCGGGCTGGGGAGGCGCGAGCCGGAGGTGGACGACGGGTGCGACGATGGCTTGGAGCGCGGCGGGGGATGCGATGCGAAAGCAGACGGAGGATTTGTCGGCGTCGGCGGGAGCGGGGGCGAGATCGGGGAGGGTGCTGGCGGGGTGGCGGACGTGGGCGGGGTTGACCGCGGCGGGCTGGGCGGGGGGCGAGGCGGATGACGCCGCGCTGGCGAAGGCGTTCCAGCCGACGACTTTTTTGCGGATGAGCTGGGCGTCGCCGAGGGCGCTGAAGGCCTGATTGACGGCTTCGATGGGAAGGTTGAGTTCGGCGGCGACCTGGGTGGCGGTGCGGGCTTGCTCAAGTTTGGCAAAGACAGCCCAGACTTGCGGAGTGAACTCGAGGCCCTCGACGCGGGTTTGGAAGTCGTCGGTGCGGACGTAGATGTCGTCCAGATGGATGTTCATTTGGGGAATGGCGGGCGGTAGGCAGACGCTCAGCGCGACTCGCTGTCGGGGGTGGCGGCGTCGACGTCTTTCTGGATGGCGATGAGCACGCGGGAAGCGTGGTTGCGCCAGGTGACGGGCAGGACGTAGAGAGCGGTGTTTTTGGCGGTGTGGACGGAGAGCGGGCGGCCTTCGAGAATGAAGGGGGTGGAGATCATGAAGCCGCCGCCGAGTTGTTCGCGGGCGTTGCCTGAGATGGTGTTGGTGATCTCGCCGACGAGCTCGGCGCAAAGGGTGTCGTCGGGGTGGGTCTCGCCGAGGGCGGGGAGGAGGGCGTTGAGCTTTTCGCGGGTGGCGGTGTAGTAGATGTTGCCGCGGTAGGTGCCGCTGATGCCGATGACGGCGGAGAAGCCGAGGCCGGCGGATTCGTTTTCGCTGCCGAGATACGGGGTGCCGAGCACGGCGCCGCCATCGGCGACGGCATCGAAGTAGCGGGTGATGCTCTTCGCGAAAATCTTCAGGATGTATTCTTCCATGGTCGGGTCTTCGCGCGGAGCTTAGTCGGAGAGGATGTCATCGAGGGCTTCCTGGATGCTCTCGATGGTGATGGGTTTGAGGAGGAACCCGGAGGCGCCGCGCTTGATGGCCTCGACGGCGGTGGATTTGTCGGCGAGGGCGGAGACGATGAGGATGATGGCCTTGGGATTGTTGCGCAGGATGCGCTCCACGGCGGTGAGGCCGTCCATCTCGGGCATGGTGATGTCCATGGTCACGACATCGGGGCTGAAGC
The DNA here is from genome assembly GCA_025457685.1 of Opitutaceae bacterium. Taxonomy (GTDB): domain Bacteria; phylum Verrucomicrobiota; class Verrucomicrobiia; order Opitutales; family Opitutaceae; genus IMCC26134_A. Next base: position 14,576 of record JALOTV010000063.1, on the reverse strand, counting down.
GGGCGAACTCCTCGACGGCGGCGCGTCCGTTCACGGCGACGCGGATCTCGGTGAATTTATGCCCGGAGAGGCAGCGCTCGATGGCGCGCCGCATGATGAGGGAATCGTCAACGATGAGGAGTTTCATGCGGAGGGGGCGGTGGTGGCGGAAACGGGGAAATAGAGGCGGAATTCGCAGTATTTGCCGGGGGTGCTGTGGAGCTCGAGGATGCCGCCCGCCTCGTCCACGACCTTGGACTTGATGATATCCATGCCCATGCCGCGACCGGAGTGGGCGCCGGCGGTGGCGGCGGTGGAAAAGCCGGGGGCGAAGATGCAGCGGCCGAGCTCGGCCGGGGTGGCCTTGGCGGCCTCGGCCTCGGTCATGAGCTTGGAGCCGATGGCGCGGTTGCGAATGGCGTCGAGATTGAGGCCTCGGCCGTCGTCGCGGAAGGCGAGGCCGACGTAGCCATCCACCGCGGAGGGCAGGCCGCGCACGCTGAGGGTGGCGACGGCGGGTTTGCCGGAGGCGACGCGCTCGGCGGGGGGCTCGACGCTGTGGGCGAGGGAGTTGCGCGCGAGCTGGATAAGCACGTCGCGGATGAGGCTGGCGCGTCCGAAGGAGACGGCGTGAATGGCGAATTCGTCGAGGGAGAGGGTGGTGGCCTTCTCGAGGTCGCGGGCGGCCTCCTCGACCAGTTCCTGGAGGCCGGAGGCGAGGGCGGCGACCGGAGAGGTGATGGGCGCGGCCTGACCGCCGGGGGTGAAGGAGCGCAGGCCGACGAGTTTGGCGCGGAGGTCCTGGAGGTCCACGACGTCGTCGCGCATGCTGGCCTCGGCGATCACCACGGCGAGGAAGTCGTCGCTGCTAAGACGGGGGCGGTCGAGCAACTCGGCGATCTTGGTCTCGAAGGCGTCGGCGGCTTTCTGGAAGTAGGCGAGTTTGAGCAGGGCGGCGTTGCCCTTGATGTTGTGGACGGAGCGGAAGACGACCTTGAGGCGCTCGCGGAGGGTCTCGACGTTGGTGGAGCCGATGCGGGCGAAGTCTTCGGCGCGGAGGGTCTTGTTGATGTTCTCCAGCTCGGTCTCGACGAGCTCGGTGAAGCTGGCGAGCTCGGTGGGCGGCACGTGAACGATGCCGAGGAGGATATCGAGCTGACGCTCCTTGTGCTTCTCGGCTTCGCGAAGCTTTTTCTCGAGCTCGACCTGTTTGGTAATGTCGCGCACGGCGACGAAGACGCGGGCGACGCGGTCGCCGTCCATGATGCGGCGGAAGGTGAAGCCGAGGTAGTGGTTGAGGAAGCCGCCGGTGGGGTTAGAGAAATTGACCTCGATCTCGGTGAGGGGATTCACCTTGAGCACGGTCTTTTCCTTTTTGGAGGCGTCGAAGAGGAGGGCGAAGTAGTCCTTGGTGGTGTTAAACATCTTCTCCGAGAGCAGGCGCTGGAGAAGGTTGAAGAAGCTGTAGCCGGCGAGTTCGTCCTGTTTGAAAATGGCAAGGAGAGCCTTGGAGTGGTATTCGCCGATGATACCCTTCTCATCCACGAGGAAGAGGCCTTCCTGCACGGTCTCCATGATGCGGCCGGTCTCGGATTTGGCGATGGCGAGGGACTCGCTCTGGGCGGAGATCTGCGCGTAACTGGATTCGAGGGCGGCGAGGGCTTGCTTGGCGCGAAGGCCCTCGGCGCGCATCTGGTTCCAGAGCACGAAGCCGGCGGCGAGGAGCAGGCCGCCACTCAGCAGGGCGAAGAGGGTGGCACCACTTTGTCCGGCGGCGGGATCGGCCGTCTGGCTGCGATACAGTGCGAAGGCACCGCAAAGGACCGCGACGGCGACGAGGCCGATAAGGACCGCGTGGTTGGCGTGGCTTTTATGAGAGGCGGCGGCGCTGGAGGCAGTCTGGTTGGAAACGGGACCCGGGGTGACGGGAGACGGTGAAGACGACATGTTTGGGGGAAAGGGGAGGTGTAACTTTACACCTGAAACTCAGCTAAATTTGTTAGCGTATGATTGGCGATAATATCATCCGGCTTACACAGTTTTACGTAAGCATTTATGCAAGGCGCTTGAGGTTAATCACCCAGTCCATTGGTTGGTAGGCGGGCTGGGTGACAAAGGGCCTAGTTTGTTCTGCGGTTGGAATAGAGGAGGCGGGCCATGGAATGTGCTGCGGTTTGGGCGCAGGGACATAGACTGGAGAGAACGCCAGATGGAACGAGCATGTGCGGTGGCGAATCTAGCCCATTTCCCGGGAAGGGGGTGAATTTACAGCGAATTAAAGATCCCCCGCTTCGCGCGCATGATCTCGGCGCGTGCCCGCTGACCGGTTAGTTTGATCTAGGCGCTGTCTTCAAAATAAACCCATGCTCTGCTAACGCCCTGCGGGTGAGCGGTTGGCCGAGCTTGGTTTCCCGCTCACGGAGCACCGGCCTATTTTGAAGACAGCGCCTAATCCAGCAAGAGGGTGAGCGGTCCGTCGTTGACGAGTTGCACCTGCATGTCGGCGCCGAATTCGCCCGTCTGAATCGCGGGTGCGTCCGGCCCGAGTTCACGGGCGAGGCAGGTGATGAATTCGTGATACAACGCCTTGGCCTCGGCGGGCGGGGCGGCGCGGTGAAAGTCGGGGCGGTTGCCCTTCTGCAAATCGGCCAGCAGGGTGAATTGGCTGACCACGAGGACCGCGCCTCCGACCTCGCGCAGCGTTAGGGACAGGCGTCCGGTCGCATCGGGAAACACGCGGAGTTTGGTGATTTTTTGCGCGAGGCGCAGACAGACATCGGGCGTGTCGGTTCGCTCCACGCCGACGAGGAGCAGGTAACCCTTGGCGATTGCGCCGGTCTGTCGCTGGTCGACCGTGACCGAGGCGGAGCGGACGCGTTGAAGGACGATGCGCATGGAAAGAAAGACCGAACGGTCGACGGGGCGGTAGAGTGTGGCCGGCGGCGAAGACCAAGAAAAGGCCCGACCGGGTGGGGTCGGGCCAAGAGGGGCTGCGCGTCGATGGAAAACGACTTAGGCGCCGAGGTCCACGTGCGGGTCGATGTCGGCGTCGTAGTCGATGCCGGCGATGCCGAAGCCGAACAGCTTGAGGAACTCCTCGCGGTAGCCGGCGATGTCGGTGAGTTGGGCGAGGTTTTCCGTGGTGACCTGGGGCCAGATCGCGGCGACCTCGGCCTGGATCTCGGGGCGCATCTCCCAGTCGTCGATGCGGACGCGGCCGGCGGAGTCGAACTGGAGGCCGGTGCCGCCATACATCTGGTCTCGGAAGAGGCGGTCGATCTGCTCGATGCAGCCCTCGTGCGTGCCCTTGGCCTTCATGATCTTGTAGAGCATGGAGATGTAGAGCGGGACGACGGGGATGGCGGAGGAGGCCTGGGTGACGAGCGCCTTGTTGACGGAGATGAAGGCGCGGCCGTAGCCGTTGACCTTGAGGGTGGCGTCGATGGCTTTGGCGGCGCGCTCGAGGTCGTTTTTGGCGAGGCCGATGGTGCCGTTTTTGTAGATGGGCCAGGTGAGCTCTGGCCCGATGTAGGAGTAGGCGACGGAGGTGGCGCCGGGGGCGAGGAGTTTGGCCTCATCGAGGGCGTTGATCCACATCTCCCAGTCCTCGCCGCCCATGACGGCGGTGGTGTCGGCGATCTCGGCCTCGTTGGCGGGCTCGATGGTGACTTGGGAGACGATGCCCTTGTCGGTGTCGACGGTCTTGTTGGAGTAGGTCTGGCCCACGGGCTTGAGCACCGACTTATGGGTGACGCCGGTGTTGGGGTGGGTGCGACGCGGGGAGGCGAGGGAGTAAACGACGAGGTCCACCTGGCCGAGGTCGGCCTTGATGGCGGCGAGCACGTCGGTCTTGAGCTGGTCGGAGAAGGCGTCGCCGTTGAAGTTTTTGACGTAGAGGCCGGCCTGTTTGGCGGCGGCGGTGAAGGCGGCGGTGTTATACCAACCGGGGGTGGCCTGCTTGTCGGCCTCGGACGGGCGCTCGAAAAACACGCCGATGGTGGCGGCGCCGGAGCCGAAGGCGGCGGAGATGCGCGAGGCGAGGCCGTAGCCGGTGGACGCGCCGATCACGAGGACCTTCTTGGGACCCTTCGGGAGAGGGCCGCGGGCGCGGACGTAGTTGATTTGTTCCTGAACGTGGGCGGCGCAGCCGGCGGGGTGGGCGGTGACGCAGACAAAGCCGCGAACTTTGGGTTTGATGACCATAAGAGTAAGGGAGGGTGGGCGGGCGACCGGAGGCGTCCAGAAAGTTTTACTGCGCCGGCGGACGGGGGGCGTCGGAGGGTGCGGCGACCGGCAGGCGATCAAACGCGGCTTTCGCGAGGATGCGCTCGGCCTCGATCTGCTGGCGGAGGAGACGGATTTCCTGCTCGAGGGCGGTGTTTTCGAGACGCAGGAGCCGGAGTTGCTGGGTCTGGTGGCGGTTGGCCAGCACGGCGGTCAGCAAGGCGCCGGATAAAATGCCGACGATTAGGAGGCCGGCCATGGCGGTGCTACGGGGCAGGGGCATGGGAAGACGAGGGTTAGTCCAACAACCAAAGGCCGAGCACGCCGAGAACGATCAGGGTGGCGATAACCAGGACGGCGTTGCGCTCCTGGCGGGTGAGTTTGTGCAGCATGACAGGGAAAGGGGTGGGCGCTTCAGGGCGCTAATTTTAGCGAGCGGTTGTAGTGATCGTAGATGGCGTAGGTGATTTCCAGCGGTAGCGGTTGGAGCACGGGAAGGAAGGCTTCGGGGCGCAAGTCGTCCGGGGTTTTCAGCACTTTGTCGCGGAGGGCCGAGAGGGCCTGAAAATCGCGCCCGGCGGTGGTGTTGATCCAGTCGAGGGCCTGAGCGGAAAGACTGGCGTCGCGGTGAACGATGCAGGTCGCGAAAAAACCCAGTAACTGCGGGTAACGCGCATCGCCCTCGGGCAGAGGTTCGCGGGCGAGTTTGGCGGCGTAATCCGCCAAAAGCGCAGGGGCGGGGTGGGCGATGAGGTGACTGCTCAGCAATTCGCAAACGGCGGGATGGGTGGGCAAGGCGAGGAGTTGGCGCACGAGTTTGGCGCGCTCCGCATCCCGGCCCGCGACGGCGAGCGCGTCGAGTTGCAGGCGGGCTTTTTCTCGGTCGCCCAAGGTGCCGCCGCGTTTGCTCGCGAGGGACAAAACCAGATCGGGCCGATTCTCTTCCAGGAGCCGCCGCAGGGCGTGGTATTGGGCAAAGGCATCCGGTCCGCCGGCGAGGTAGTCGGTGAGCAGCGTTACGCGCGAGGTCTGGCTGGGAGTTTGGGCGAGGTTGTCCTCCAGGCGCAGCAGCGAGGCGTGTGCTCCGGTGCCTTTCATTTCCGTGAGCAACTGGTTGAGCGCGCCGGCATCGCTCAGCCGGCGGTTGGCGAAGAGGAAGGCCTGGGCCCAGGCCGGACTGGGCGTGCCTTTCGCGCTGAGCAGCTGTTCGCCGGCGAGACGTTGCACCGACAAAAAATCGCCCCGGGCGAGCAGGGCGCGAAACCAGGCCTGCGCGACCGCGGGACGACGGTCGGGATGCTCGGCGTAGATGCGGGCGTAGGTCTGGTCAGAGAGGAGGGGCTGGCCGACTTGCCAGAGCTGGGCGAGCAGCAAGCCGGGGCGGGGATCGCGGGGATTGAGCTCGTAGGCGTTGCTCAGGTAGAGAATCGACTCGGCAATGCGGCCGGCGGACTGGGCCTCGCGGGCTTTTTCGAGGTGGTAGGCGGCCTGGACGGTGCGAAACTCGCGCCACGCGGGGGGCCAGACGACTTGCGCGTAGCGAATGTCATAACCGATGCCGCGCAGCAGGCCAAAGACGCCCGCGCTGGTGATCAGTCCGAGCGCGAGCAGACACGCGCTGGCGATGAGCGAGGCGCGACCCCAGAAAGGCCGGACTTGCTCGCTGTTGACCGAGCAGACCCACGCGCCGTCGGCCTTGCGCTCGAGCAGCGGGCACACGGTGCGAAAGCGCGCCGGCGACCGATAGCCGATCGCGGCCTCGCAACCGGTTTCGCGGGCCCGGCCGGAGTCGCTGGCCACATGGCAGGGACAGGCGCCGCGCCGCCCCCGGGCGACGTGCCAAGTCTTGCGCGCATTCCAGTAAAACGCGCCCCAGACGAGGCGTAAGACATCGGATAACCAGCCGGTCACGGGCGGTGAGGTAGCGGTCGGGGGCGCGTCGGCGCGAGCGGGAAAATATTATTTCAAATCCGACGCAAAAACGCCGCACGCGCTGGCGAAGCGCGAGACACCGGTTTTGCTCCGGTGGCCCATCGGCCAACGTAACCCAACTGTAATCAACAACCTTACTCCCCATGAAATACACATCCCTCCTGCGTCTGGTGCGTAGCAGCGTCGCCGCCCTCGGTCTCCTGGCCTGCGGCGTCCTCGGTGCCGCGGAAGTCGGCCAGCCGGCCCCGGCGTTCACGCTCACGGATCTGGATGGCACCAGCCACAACCTGTCCGATTTCAAGGGCAAGACCGTGGTCCTCGAGTGGGTGAACCCCGAGTGTCCGTTCGTGGTGAAACACTACGAAAAAAGCGGCAACATGCCCGCCCTGCAGAAGGCCGCCACCGCCGACGGCGTGATCTGGCTCCAGATCAACTCCGCCGCGCCCGGCAAACAGGGCGACTATGACGCCGCCGCCGCCAAGGCCTGGCAGCAGAAGACCGGTGCCGCCGCCACCGCCTACCTCCGCGATGTGAGCGGTGCGGTGGGCAAGGCCTACGGCGCAAAGACCACGCCCCAGCTCTATGTGATCACCGCCGACGGCACCCTGGTTTACAACGGCGCGATCGACAGCATCCGCTCGACCAACGCGGACGACATCGCCAAGGCCGAGAACTTCCTCACCGCCGCGCTTGCCGCCGTGAAGGCGGGCCAGCCCGTGGCGAAGGCGACGACCCAGCCCTATGGCTGCTCGGTCAAGTATTGATAAAACGGATACGCCTCGGGTTTTCCTCTCACGCCGCCCCGTCATGGGGCGGCGTTTTTTGTCGAGGGCGCGCCATTGCTCGCCGCGATCCGGTCAGGCCGGATCGTCCGGTGTCGAGCTCGCATCGGGCAACTCGCCGGCAAGGGCGCGCTCGACCCAGCGCTTGATGCGAAGCAGCCCCTCGTCGCGCTTGGGGATCTCCGGCTTCATGGTGCCGAGCAGGTTGATGACCGAGGCGGCGTAGTCGTGCGCGTTGGCGCTGAGCAGGGTCTTTAGCTCGAAGGGATTCATCTCGCCGCGACGCATCATGGCCCTGGCTTCGCGTTCCAGCTCGGCGTTGGTGCCGCCGGGCGCGCCGCCGTCGCCTTTGGAGGAGGGTTTGCCGCCACCGCCTCCACCACCCGCGCCGTCTGACGAGTTTTTCTCGGTTTTGCCGCGCGGTTCCTGCTCCACGCCGGCGGGATACTCTTTGCCGTCACGGCCGACCACGCGTTCGGGTTTCTCGATCTTGCCCGCCTGCTCGAGCTCGCGCCGGCAACCTCGCACGAGCTCGGGGGAGACGCGGCAGATCTCGGCGATCACGGTGTTGGCGAGGCCCGACCACTCCTCGAGCGCGATGGAGGCGGCGTGGCGTTTGTCGGCGTTGGTGCGATAAACGCCGTTGGTGGCGTTCGCGCCCAGCGCGTGCTTGAGCGCGTCCATCCGACCGCCGGCGCGGACTTCGGCCAGGATGGCCGGGGCGCCGATGCGCTTGGCGGCGAGGTAGCGATGGAACCCGTCGGCCAGCCAGTAGGTGGCCCCGTCGAAATAAAGGGTGATGGGCGGGAAAACCGTGCCCGCGTTCATCTCCTCCGCGTAGCTCTCGATCGCCTCCGCGTTGGTGCGCACGCGCGTCTGCGTGCCGCCGTGGATGTCGATCTCTTCGAGGGTGATTTTGCGGGTCTGCATGCGCGAAAACGGGGCGGCGGTTCATCCGCGTCGTCCCCGTCGCGCGCAAGGTCAAACCGCCAGCGGGCCGAGCAGGGCGCGGAGGGTGCGCTGGTGGGCGGCGAGCCCCACGTCTTCGCTCGACTCCAGCAGGGTGCGGAGGAGGAGGGCAAAGGCCGCGTCGGTGTCGCCGGAGCGATGTTTCGCCACGGCAAGAAAGGCGGCGAACTCGGCGTGATCGGGGAACTGCACCCGTGCGGCCTCTAGGGCGGTCACGGCCTCGCCGGCGCGATCTAGGCGCAGGAGGCAGACCGCGTGGCCGACCAGGGTGTTGGCCTGTTCGGCGGGGGAGGGCAGGCCCAGGGCAAGCGCGCGCTCGTAGGCGGCGAGCGCGCCGAGGTCGTCGCCGGTCGAGGCGAGGGTAAACGCGAGCTCGGCCGCGATCTCGGGCACGTGGGAGTGGCGGGCGTCCAGCCGGCGCAGGGCGGGCAACACGGTGTCGATGCGGCCGCCGTGGCGCGCGCCGACGATGGCGTCGAGTTCAGGTTTCCAGTCGGAGGACATGCGGCAGAGTGTGGCGGGCCCTGCTCCGGTGAAAAGTCGGCATCGCGCCGCCGGACGAAAAAAACGCGTCCGCGCTTTCGCCCGGCGGCAACCGGATGTATTTCGCGCTGTCCTCGTTCGTCCGGGCTTCGCAAGCTGCCTGCCGGCTATCGAGTCCATTTCCTCATGCGGGACTATTTTCTAAGACGCTTTCTCCTCATCCCACCGACCCTGATCGGGGTGACGCTGATCGTGTTTTTCATCACCCGTCTGGTGCCGGGCGGCCCGATCGAGCGGGCGCTGGCCGAGGCGCGGCAGGCGGACATGGGGCGCTCGGTGCGGCCCAGCGCGGGGTCCGACACCTCTCTTTCCGAGGAGCAGATCCAACAGCTGAAACGATTCTACGGCTTCGATAAACCCTGGTATGCGGCCTACGCCGACTGGATGGGCAAGGTGGTGCGCGGCGATCTGGGCGACTCGCACATTTATCACCAGCCGGTCAGCACCGTGATCGCCTCGAAACTGCCGATCTCGATCTACTTCGGCCTCGTCACCACCGTGCTCACCTACGCGATTTGTCTGCCGCTCGGCATCGTGAAAGCGCTGCGGCACCGAACGGTCATGGACAACTCCACGTCGGTGTTGGTGTTTTTCGGCTACGCGGTGCCGGGCTACGCGCTGGGCAGCCTGCTGCTGCTGGTATTCGCGGTGAAACTGCGCTGGCTGCCGCTGGGCGGATTCGTGGGCGATGATTTCGCGGAGTTGGGGCTCTTCGCGCAGGCGTGGGATTTGTTGCGCCACACCGCCTTGCCGCTCGTGGCCTACATGGTCGGCAGTTTTGCGTTCACCACCATGCTGATGAAGAACCACCTGATGGACAACCTCGCCGCCGACTACGTGCGCACCGCGGTGGCGAAGGGCGTGCCTTTCCGGGCGGCGGTGTTTCGGCACGCCCTGCGCAATTCGCTCATTCCGCTCGCGACCACCTTTGGGCAAAACATCGGCCTCGTGCTCACCGGCAGCTTCCTCATCGAGGTGGTCTTCGACATCGATGGCATGGGGCTGCTGGGCTTCAAATCGCTCGTCGATCGCGACTATCCGGTGGTCATGGGCATCCTCCTCATCGGCGCGGCGCTGCTGCTCATCGGTAACATCCTCTCCGACATGCTGGTGGCGTGGCTCGATCCGCGCATCCGCTTCAACTGATCGGCGCCGCTCTCCCGCATGTTCCGGCTCAATCCCATCACCCTGAAAAAACTGCGCCGCTTCCGCTCCCTGCGGCGCGGGTGGTGGTCTTTCTGGCTGCTGACCGCGCTGGTGCTGTTTACCTTCGCCGCCGAGCTTTTCATCAACCACCGCGCGCTCGTGGTGCGGCATGACGGGCGCTGGTTTTTCCCCGCCTATGGCGATGTTTTGCCCGGCGACACCTTCGGGCTGGGTTATCAATGGGAGACGGACTACCGCCAGTTGCGCGAACGCATGCGCGGCGATGCGGTGGCGCGGGAGCGCGGTGATTTCACCTTGCTGGCCGCCATACCCTACAACGCGACGGAGAACTGTTATCCGGGGGAGTTTTACCGCGCGCGTCCGCCCGATCTCGAAAAACGCCACCTGCTCGGCACCGACACGCAAAACCGGGATATCTTCGCGCGGTTGGTGTATGGCTTTCGCAAGGCGCTCATCTTCTCGTTCTGGGTCGTGGCCGGCACCTATGCGCTGGGCATCGTGATCGGGTGCGCGATGGGCTACTACCGGGGTGCGGTGGACCTTGTTTTTCAGCGCGTGATCGAGATCTGGTCGAACGTGCCGTTTCTTTACGTCGTCATCATCATCGCCTCGCTGGTGCGTCCGTCACTCGGCTGGCTGGTCGTGATCAACATCGCGTTCGGCTGGATGGGCATGACCTACTACATGCGCACCGGCACGCTGAAGGAGGCGGCCCGCGATTACGTGGCCTCCGCGCAGGTGCTGGGCGCGAGCGATGCGCGCATCATCTTCCGGCACATCCTGCCCAACACCGCCGCCACGCTGGTCACCTTTGTGCCATTCTCCGTGGCCGGAGCGATCGGCTCGCTCACCGCCCTGGATTTCCTGGGCTTCGGCCTGCCGGTGCCGACGCCGAGCTGGGGCGAGTTGCTGCGCCAAGGCACCCAGAATCTCACGACCGCGCCCTGGATCGTGGTCTCGGCCGTCACCGCCATGACGCTCGTGCTCACGCTTGTCACCTTCGTCGGCGAGGCCATCCGCGAGGCCTTTGATCCGCGCAAATTCACCACTTACCAATGAACTCGTTCGTTACCCGTCTCCGCGTCCTGCTGCTCGTTTCTTTCGCCTCCTTGTTTGCTGCGTGTTCCGGATCGAAAGACGCCGGCACCGATGCGGCCCAATCCGGTGACGCCCCCGCGCCGGATAACACCGCCGAGGTCGCGGCCTACTACGCGGCGCATCCCGAATTTTTCGTGGTCAAGACGCCCGCCGATCTGCCGGCCGGCCTCGTCTGGGAAGACGGCGCCGATCTGCCCGAGCTCGGTTCGCCGGAGCGCAAACGCGGGGGCACCTTTCAGGGCCGCATCCAGGATTTTCCGCGCACGCTGCGCACCGTCGGGCCGGACTCCAACAGTGGCTTCCGCGGCATCATACTCGACGAAAACGCGCTGAGCTTCGGGCAGCTTCACCCCAACGTTCCCGGCCCCCACCGCTACTTCCCCGGACTGGCTAGCGCCTGGGCGATCGATCTCCCGGCCAAGACGGTTTACGTGCGCATCGACCCCGCCGCGCGTTGGAGCGACGGGCCGCCCGTCACTACCGACGACGTGTTTTTCATGTTCTGGTTTTTCCAAGGAAAATACATCCAGGCCCCTTGGTATAACAACTACTACGGCATCGGGGAGACCTACACCCGCGTGACCCGCTACGACAACCACACCTTCGCGGTCACGCTCACCGAGGCGCGGCCCGACCTGCTCGGGCGCGTGCTGGGCCTGCGCCCCATCCCGCGCCACTTCTATCGCGAACTGGGCGACGATTATGTGAGCCGCTACAACTGGCGCTTCGAGCCTACCACCGGCCCCTGGGTGATTACCGACGCCGAACTCAAGCGCACCGCCACGGCGCGCAACCACATCACCTTGAACCGGCTCGCCGACTGGTGGGCCAACGACAAACGCCAGTTCCGCTATCGCTACAACCCCGAGGCGACCCGTCTGCGCGTCATCCGCGAGACGACCAAGGCCTGGGAGGCTTTTCTCCTCGGTGAACTCGACGCCTTCGGGATGAACCTCGCCGAATACAACTACGAGCGTCTGCCCGACGACGCGCCCTTGGTGCGGCGCGGGCTCATCCACAAGACCACCTTTTTCAACGACGTGCCGCGCCCCAACTACGGGCTCTGGATGAACACCGCCAAGGCGCCGCTCGACGACCAAAACGTGCGGCTCGGCATCCAGCACGCCACCCACTGGCAGCTTGTCATCGACCAGTATTTCCGCGGCGACTACACGCGCCTGCACACTTCGAACCAAGGCTATGGTGACATGAGCCACCCGACCATCCGCGGTCGTGAGTTCGACGTGGCCAAGGCGCGCGAGTATTTCGCCCGCGCAGGTTTTACCCAGCCCGGCCCCGACGGCATCCTGCGCAAGCCCGACGGCACCCGTCTCTCTGTCGGCCTCACCACCGGCTACGAGGCGCTCGCCCCCGTGTTGACCATCTTGCAGGAGGAGGCGCGCAAGGCCGGCATCGAGTATCGCGTCGAGATCCTGGACGCCTCCGCCGCGTGGAAAAAAGTGCAGGAGAAGAACCACGACATCACCTTCTCCGCCTTCGGCATCGGCGTGGAGCTCTACCCCCGCTACTGGGAGACGCATCACTCGTCCAATGCCTACGACCAGCCCTTCCTCGAGGATGGCAAGACGCCCAATCCCGCGCGCAAGGCCAAGGTGCAGACAAACAACCTTGAGGCCGTGGCCATCGCAGAACTCGACGCCTTGATCACCGCCTACGACAACTCCGACAACCTCGACGACATGCGGCGCATGGCGCACCGCATGGAGGAGATTTTATACGAGCACGCGTCGTTCTCCCCCGGCTTTGCGCTTCCGTTCTTCCGCACCGCGAACTGGCGCTGGGTCAACTTCCCCGAGGGGCACGCCTACCGCTTCTCCGGCAGCCCGTTTGAATACGGCGTCGAATGGCTGGACGAAGCCGCCAAGGCCGAGACGCTCGCCGCCCTGCGCGACGAGGCGAAAACCTTCCCGCCTGCGGTGAAGATTTTCGATCAGTGGAAGACCAAGGAGTAAGCGATCGCTCCGTCACCTCGCCCGCCATGCCCGACGATACCGCCCCGCTGCTCTCCGTTCGCGATCTCGCGGTCGGTTTTGAAACCGACGGCGGCCTGCTGCGCGCGGTGGATGGTATCCAGTTTTCGGTGACGCGCGGGCGCACCCTCGGCATCGTCGGCGAGTCGGGCTGCGGCAAATCCGTCACCGCGCTTTCGCTTTTGCGCCTCCTGCCCCAGCCGGCGGGGCGCATCCTCGGCGGAGAGATCCTGTTCGACGGGATCGATCTCGCCCGCGCGACGCCCGAGCAGTTGCACGCCATCCGGGGCGGACGCATCGGGATGGTTTTCCAGGAGCCCATGACCGCGCTCAACCCGGTGCACCGGATCGGGCGCCAGCTCGCGGAGGTTTTTCTCCTGCACCGCACCAAGGACAAGGCGGAGGCGCATCGCCTGGCGGTCGAGATGCTGGCGAAGGTCGGCATCCCGTCGCCCGAGATTCGCGCGCTGGAGTATCCGCACCAACTTTCCGGCGGTATGCGGCAACGCGTGGTCATCGCGATGGCGCTCGCCTGTCGCCCGGCCCTGCTCATCGCCGACGAGCCCACCACCGCGCTGGATGTGACCATCCAGGCGCAGATCCTCGACCTCATGCGCAGCCTCCAGGCGGAGCTCGGCATGGCGCTCATCCTCATCACGCACGATCTCGGCGTGGTGGCGGAGATGTGCGACGACGTGCTGGTGATGTATGGCGGCCGCGTGGCGGAATACGCGCCGGTGGAACAAATCTTCCGCAATCCGCGCCACCCCTACACCCGGGGCCTGCTGCGGGCGATTCCCCGCCTCGATGCGGAGCGAAAGAGCCGCCTCGCCACCATTCCCGGCCAAGTGCCCGGACTCGCGGATATGCCGGCGGGCTGCCGCTTCTTCAACCGCTGCCCGCTCGCCGCGCCTGCGTGCGCGACGCAACCGCCGCTCGAGACCGCAGGGCCGGCGCACACCGTGGCCTGCCACCGTTGGCGCGATGAGGACGCCGCTCTTTTGTCATGAACGATTCCGTCCCGCTCCTCGATGTTCGTGATCTGCGTGTGCACTTCCCGGTGCGCGGGGGCGTGCTGGCGCGCGCCAAGGCGTGGTGCCGCGCGGTGGACGGCGTGTCGTTTCAACTCCGTGCGGGCGAGACGCTCGGGCTGGTCGGCGAGTCGGGCTGCGGCAAGTCCACGCTGGGCAAAACCATCGTGCGCCTCAACCAGCCGACCTCGGGCTCCATCCATTTCAACGGCGCGGATCTGGCTCCCCTCGGCCAGCGCGCGCTCAAGCCGCTGCGACGCGAGCTTCAGATGGTGTTCCAAGATCCGGCGGCCTCGCTCAACGCGCGGCAATCCATCGGCGAGATCCTCGCCGAGCCCTTTGCGATTCACGGGGTGGGCACCCCTGCTGACCGGGCGGCGCGGGTGGCCAAGTTGCTGGACCGCGTGGGCCTCCCGGCGGCGGCGGCGGAGCGGTTCCCCTTTGAATTTTCCGGCGGGCAGCGCCAGCGGATCGGCATCGCGCGCGCCCTGGCCTTGAACCCCAAGCTCATCATCTGCGACGAGCCGGTGTCGGCGCTGGATGTGTCGGTGCAGGGGCAGGTGCTTAACCTCCTGCTCGATCTGCAACGCGAGCTTGGGCTCTCCTACCTGTTTATCGCGCACGATCTGGCGGTGGTGAAACACGTCTCGGATCGCGTCGCCGTGATGTATCTCGGCCATATCGTGGAAATGGCCGACGCGGATGAGCTCTATCGAAGGGCGGCGCACCCTTACACCCGGGCGCTTATCTCTGCCATTCCCGTGCCCGAGCCGCGCCGCAAGTCTTCACGCGTGGTGCTAAGCGGCGACGTGCCCTCGCCGATCACGCCGCCGAGCGGGTGTCCGTTTCACACCCGTTGC
>JALOTV010000339.1 GCA_025457685.1 Opitutaceae bacterium | reverse complement strand
GGATCCTCGATGAAGAACTCGCTCTGGCCGATGGCGGTGGCGGAGAAGGTGTTGGTCTCGATGATGTCGGCCCCGGCCTCGAGGAAGCGGCGGTGGATGTCGCAGATGACGTCGGGCTGGGTGAGGGAGTAGATGTCGCCGTTGTTCTTAAGATCCTTCGGGGCGTGCTTGAACCGCTCGCCGCGCGCCTGGGCCTCGGTGATGCCGTAGGTGCGGATGGTGGTGCCCATGGCGCCGTCGATGATGGCGACGCGCTCCGCGAGGAGGCGACGCAGGGCGGTTTCGGCGGCGGACATGGCAAGGTGGGAGGAGGCGGACATGGGCGGTGAGCAGGAGGGGAAAGGCGGGCGGACGAAAGGCGGAAGAAAGGCGAACTTACCTCGCGCGTCAAAAACATATCTTTACATTCGTATATGTTGATATGATTACTCGGGCGCTGGGTGTTCACATGAAGTGCAACCGGCGAGGCTTCTTTGCCAAGGCATGCTGGTGAACGGGGCTCGCGGGGGGCGGGTTTGTGTGAAGACTCGGCGACGTTCGCGTTCTTTTGCACATCTTGGAAACGGGGAAGGCCGTGAGAACCGGCCACAGTTGCGCTGCGGTATCGTGCCACAGACTCCCACCGCGTCGGCGAACGGCGTGGGCAAAGCCAATCGGGTTAGCAGCCCGGTGAAGGCGAGGAGCGAGGACGCGCCGTAACCATTCAGTCGAGAGGGTCGTATCAGGTTAATCTGACGGCACCTTTCAGAGGCTCCCTCCCGTCGAAATACCCTCCGGGTATTCCTCGGTCTTTCGCCTCTGAAATGCGCTCGTCATCTTGCCTGCTACTCAACCTTCGACTGCACGGCTACGGCTAAGCACGGAGTCCGAATATCCGTTCCGGGACGTCTCACGCGTCGGTCGCCGATCTTTTGCGGGCGATCGAACGCGAAATCTTCATCGCAAAATGAAGCGTGAGGGCAATCGCGAGCCACTTGTGGTTCGTCTGCTCGCACTCCGACAGACCAACCCAATGTCCTACTTCCCCGAGAACAGTCTCCCGGGTGGCGCCGCCGTGCGCCGCCTCCTTTTCCTCGCGTCCGGCGTCGGCGCCATCCTGGCAGGCGCCGCGCCGGGCGCGCGCGCGGCCGTCGTCGATTTCGGCGACCGGCCACCAACTCGGCCGGCTGGAGCAGCGGCGGGGTGACGTTTGGCAACACCTTCACCGACTTCGGCGGCGGGTTCTCGGCGTGGGCGGGCTTTGCCTACTCCACGGTCTCGGACACGGTGACGGCGGGCTTTGGCAACCAATACGCGGCCTACTCGCGCACGGTGGCCAATGCCGGCGTGTATGGCGTGGCCTACTACAGCGCCTACGATCCCGCGCCCGTGATCGGTTTCGCGGGGCCGGTCGCGCCGCAGTCGATCCGGCTGACCAACACCACCTACGCGGCGCTGGATATGGCGTCGGGTTCGGACTACTCGAAAAAATTCGGCGGCGCGACGGGCACCGATCCCGACTGGCTGACGGTGACGCTGACCGGCTACGACGCGCAGAATGCGGTGACCGGCGCGGTGACGTTTTACCTGGCGGATTTTCGCTTCGCGGACGGCGCGTCCGACTACCTCGTGGACGAGTGGACGAGCGTGGACCTCACCGGTCTGGGCACCGGCGTGACGAAGATCCTGCTCGGGTTCGCGTCCAGCGACACCGGGATGTTCGGCATCAACACGCCGACCTATGTGGCGTTGGACGACCTCGCCTTCACGCCGGTGCCCGAGCCCTCGGCGACGGCCGCGCTGGCCGGGCTGGGCGCGTGGTTGGCGGTGTCGGCCCGGCGGCGTCGCGCGCGTGGCTTGCCCGTGAAGTAAACCGATGCGCGCAGCCCGCCAGATCCTCGGATTGTTCGCGTGCCTCGTGCTCGTGTCGGCGCGTCCGCTGGCCGGCGGTCCCTACGACGGGGCGGCCGGCACGCCGGGCTCGCTCGCGGTGGCGCACACCGATGCGGCGATCGCGGGCTGGGCGACGGGCGTGGCCGAGCTGGTGCGCGGGCCGGCGCAGGCGGGCATGCCCTCCTACGGGCTGGCGACCTTCGGCGCGGAGGAGTTCGTGCTCGGGCCGGTGCGGCGCGAGACGCCCGACGATGTTTACGACGTCGTGTCGCTGGGTGATGGCGGGCGTGTGACGGTGACCTTCGCGCGCCCCATCGCGGATGGCGAGGGGTGGGATTTCGCGGTGTTTGAAAACGCGTTTGCGGGCAGTTTTCTCGAACTCGCGTTTGTCGAGGTGAGCTCGGACGGGGTGAACTTTTTCCGCTTCGACGCCTACTCCGAGACGCCGACGGGGACGCAGGTCGGCAGCTTCGCCGCGATCGATCCCACGAATGTGCGCAACCTCGCCGGCAAGCACGCGGGCGGGTTTGGCACGCCCTTCGATCTGGCGGAACTGGCCGGCCGCAGCCCCCTGCTCGACATCGGGGCGATCACCCACGTGCGCGTGATCGACGTGGCCGGCGCGATCGACCCCGCGCTCGCCTCCTTCGACGCGCTGGGCCGCGCGGTGAACGATCCCTGGCCCACGCCCTTCGCCACCGGCGGCTTCGACCTCGACGGCGTGGCGGTGCGGCACTTCGCGGCCGAGCCGGTGGACGGCTACGCGGCGTGGCGGGCGGCGCGCTTCACCGCCGGCGAGCTGGCCGAGGCGGCGGTGGCGGGAGACGGCGCCGACCCGGATGGCGACGGGTTGTGCAACCTGCTCGAGTATGCGCTCGGCGGCGAGCCGCGCGATCCCGCCGACGCGGCTGCGATCACGCCTCGACTGCGGCACGCCGACGGTCGGCTGGGCCTCGCCTATCGAATGGCGGAGGGCGTGACGGGTGTGCTCTGGGCGGTGGAGTGGTCCACCGACCTCGTCACGTGGGACGATACCTATGCGAGTTTTGAAGCGACGCAGGTTGATCTCACCGGCGAAGTCGTGGTGTGGGCGCGGCGCACGCTGGCGACGGAGCCCCGGCAGTTTATGCGCCTGCGCGTGGCGCGTCTCCTCCGATGAACACGCCACGCCGAGCCTTTACCCTGATCGAGCTGCTCACGGTGATCGCCGTGGTGGGCGTGCTGGCCGCGATCCTGGCGCCGGTGGTGGGCCGCGCGCGCCTCGCCGCGCAGACGGCGGCGAGCGTGAGCAACCTGCGCCAGCTCGCCACCGCGACGCATGCCTATGTGGCGGAAAATAGGGGCCTGTTCCCGCCCGGCATGTCGCTCGACAACCACACCCGCTGGCACGGGGCGCGCCGCCACTCGGGCGAGCCCTTCGATCCGGCCAAGGGCTGGCTCGGCCCCTACCTCGGGCGCGACGGACGGGTGAAGGTTTGCCCGGTGTTCGCCACGCTGGAGGCGAGCCCCGAATCGTTCGAGTATGGCGCGGGTGGATACGGCTACAACGCGATCTATCTAGGCGGCCCGGCCGCGCGCGGCACGGCGGCGGATCCCTACCGTCCGGCGCGCTTCGCGGCGCTGCCCAATCCCGGGCGCACCGTGCTCTTCGCCGCCACGGCGCTCGCCCGCGCGTCGGGCTTGCAGGAATATCCGTTCACCGAGCCGCCGTCTTGGCTAAGTCCCGGTGGCACGCCGGCGGGGAGCAGCCAGCCCAGCACGCATTTCCGCTTCGGTGGCAATACCCTCGTGGCGTGGTGCGACGGACGGGTGAGCGCGGAGCGGCCCAACGGAGAGACCGGTCCCAACTACTACGGCGGCGACAACGCGCGTGCCGGGCTGGGCTGGTTCGGACCGATGGAGGCGAACGGGTATTGGAATCCGTGGTATCCCGAGAATCGTAAGCCGTGAGAACTGCGACGATCATGGCGCCCCGACTTTGTTTCCTCCTCTGCATTTTGGCCGCCGCGCTCGCGCCGGCCCGCGCCGACGTGGCGCGGGTGGTCTCGCAGACGGTGGGGAGCGACGAGCTGCTGCTCGCGGTGGCCGCGCCGGAGCAGATCGCGGCGCTCTCGCACCTCGCGCGCGATCCGGTGTTTTCCGGGGTGGCGGACGTGGCGCGGGCGCATGCGCAGATCACGGTCGGCGACGCGGAGACGATCCTGCGTTTCCGTCCCACGCTGGCGCTTTTCGCCGACTACAGCCGCGCCGAGCTGGTCGAGCAGGTGCGCCGCGCGGGCGTGGAGGTGATGATTTTTGACCGCTACAAGACCCTCGACGACGCGCACGCCAACCTGCGACGGCTCGCGGCCGCGCTCGGGCCCGAGGCGGGTGCGCGGGCGGAGCGCATCATCGCGGCGGACGAGGTGCGCCTCGCCGCGCTGCGCGAACGGCTCTCGCGCGTGAAGCCGGTGCGCGTGGTCGCGCCCTCGACCTACGGCGTGATCGCCGGGGCCGACACGACCTTTCAAGACCTGTGCGACCGGGCGGCGGCGGAGAATCTGGCGACGACGCTCGGCGGACTGCGCGGCCACGCCGCGCCGCCGGCGGAGCGCCTGCTGGGCTGGCCG
>JALOTV010000062.1 GCA_025457685.1 Opitutaceae bacterium | reverse complement strand
CGGTGGTGCCGACCATCTCGGCGAGGTCGACGCGGACCTTGACGGTGTAGTTGCCGGCGGTGGCGACGGAGACGTTTTCCTGGAGGGGGCCGACGAAGGTCACGAGGCCGGAGACCTGCTTGGAGCCGGCGGCCTTGGGGGTGACGAGGTATTGGCCGTAGGCGAAGGGCTCGGAGCTGAGCGCGTCGGCGACCATCATGACGCCCTCGACGGGGGCCTTGCGGGTGACGGTCTTGGTGCCGTTGAGGTGGGTGAGCACCTGCATGCCGGAGAAGGCGCCGGTGAGGGGGTTGAGCTTCACGTTCCAGAGCGCGTTCCACGGCTTGGTGACGTTGGCAGGGGGAGAGCCCGCGCCGCCGGAGACGGCCTGGATGACGCCGAGCTGGGTGATGCGCAGGGTGGTGGGGAGGTTGGCGGAGTAGTCGCCGTCGGAGAGGCCGGTGGGGGAGAAGGTGACCTGGAAGTTCTTGCTGCTGCCGAGGCCGAGGGCGGCGGGGAAGGGGTAGGCGCCCTTGGAGGGGACGAACCAGGGGCGGACGAGCACGTCAACGACGGTGGAGAAGCCGGCGGAGTAGGTCTTGTCGGCGGTTTTGGCGACCTTGTTCCAGACGGCGGGCTCTTCCTGGAGACCGGGGGTGGCGAGGTTGATGATGCCGGAGATGTAGCCGCCGACGGCGTAGCCGGCGGGGGTGGCGAAGAAGCCATAGTTGCCGGATGCGGTGGGCTTGGCGTTGCCGGTGATGATGGCGCCGTCGCCGGTCTTGCCCTTGTAGGTCAGCACGCCGGTCTTAGCCACGGAGAGGGTGGCAAAGCCTGCACCGGCGGGCACGGTGGCGCCGGACGGGGAGGGGTTGATGAAGGCGAGGGTGTAGTTGCCCAGCCAAGCGGGGATGGACTCGCCCTTGCCGGTGAAGGTGGCGAAGCGGAGGGAGTTTTCGGAGAAGAAAATGGCGTTGGCGTCTCCGGGATTGAAGTTCTCGCCCCGCACCGTGACGACGCCGGCGGTGTCGATGGAGAGGCTGAAGTTAACGAGGAACACGCCGGCGGCGCCGCGCAGCGGGACGAGGCCTACGTTGCGCTGATCGGCGGTGCTGCCGCCCGTGCCGAGGGCGACGGTGGTCTTGAAGGGGTATTTCTTGCCCGCGCGGGTGAGGAGCGTGCCGGAGACCGCGGCGGTGTTGGCAGTCTTGGAGGCTGTCACGGTGAGCTCCATGCGGCCGTAGAAGGCCGTGTAGGTGGGGCCGCCGGGAGTGGCGCTTTCGAGGGCGACGAGACGGGCCTCATAGGAGCCGTGGAAATCGGAAATAACAGCGGAGGCGGCCTGAGCCCCGGAGGCGAAAAGACCAAGCGTGATGAACGCGAGGACGGTGCGAAGGATGGATGGGATGCGCATGGTGTGAAGCGGAGGAAGCTATCGCGATTAGCACTCCTTTTATCCAAGAGTGTCAATTGCGTCCCTGTGGCACTAGGCATGCGCCAGCTACGTAAACGGGAGGCGGGGTGACGGGGGCGCGGGCGGCGTTTTGCCGCTTTTCGGTCCGCGCGCGGCGGCGGCCGGTCCAGTAGGTGGCGGCGATGATAAAATAGCCCGTTTTATACCATGCCCTTGGTCTTGAGGGGGCGGCGGAGGGGGCTTTGCTGCGCGCTTCTCTTTCCTATCTATGCAACCCATCACGTTTGAATTGGCGCCCCGCTCGCGGGTGCACGACTGGGACAAGGCGATCGCGTTTGCGATCGCGCCGGCCGCGCCGACCTTTGCGTCCATCTACTTTTTCACGGACGGGCTGATGCTGGCGTCTATCGTCACGGCGGTGTGCGTGGTGGGAATCTTGATCTGCGGATTTACCCTGCCCAACGCCTCGCCCGGACGGGTGACGCTCACGGGCGAGGCCCTGCGCCTTGACAGTGGATTCCTGCATGCGACCGTGCCGCTGGCCGAGCTGGATCTCGCGGGGGCGCGTCCGGGGTCGGAGGAAGGCGCGGACCTGCGACTGAGCACCAAACCGGCGCACGCCGTCACGATTCCGCGTCGGGCGGGGCCGGCCCTAGTGGTGACTCCGCTCGATCGTGATGGGTTCGTGCGCACGCTGCGCCAGCGGGCGGTGGCCGGGTGAAGGGGCCGGCGGCCGTGGCGGCCGAGCCGGCCGCTGAGGAGCTTATTCCAGATCTGAGACGACGACGAGGCCGGGGATTTTTTGGAAGTGGCGGTCGAAGGTCAGGACTGCCGCGCGGTGCTCGAGCGCGGTCGCGGCGATGATCAGGTCGGTGAGCGGGAGCACGTCCCCCTTGCGGTCGAGTTCCCACGCGAGGCGGGCCATGCGTTGCCAGCCCGCCGCAGATAGGTGGAGCAGGCGCGCCAGTGAGAAGGCGTGTTCATAGCGATCGCGCAGATGGGGATCGCTGCGGCCGCGAAGCACCTCCGCCCACACGACACCGGTGATCGCTATATCGTAATCGAGCTCGAACTCGCTGAGGTGCGCCAGGGGATCGATGCGGCGATTTTGCAGCGTGATGAAGTAACTGCTGTCCACCAGGACCAGGGGGGGGGTCATGGTTGCGCGGGGGGCTGGGCATCGCCGGGGGCGGGCTCGTTTAGCGTTTGCTCGCCGCGCGCGAGCTGGGCGCGGCGGGCGCGGCGCCGCGCGGCCGAGGCCAAGGCGCGATCCACGGCGGCCGCGTCGATATCCGGTGCGTCGAGCAGATCGGCGGGCTGGGCGACGGCATCGGCGGCGAGCGCATCCGGCGTGGCGCCGAGGCCCTCGCTCCAGACGCGCCGCCACTTGGCCCGGCGGGCGGCCTCGCGCAGGGCGTATTCCACGGCGTCGCGCTTGGTCTGATGCCCGGTGAGGTGCATGAGCTCGCTCAGCACGTCCTCCGGAATCTCGATCGTCATCTTCATGCGGCCGAGCGTATGGGCGTGCGCCCATACTGCAAGATGAAAGTATGGGTGAGCGCCCAAGATTATGTTATTAAGCTGGATGGGATTTTAGCGTGATATCTCATTCTTTCCGGCGGATTGGATTTTTTTCGCAGAGGACACCAAGCGCAGACGCCTACTAAGCATCATCCGGTTTGGGATTTTTGACGCAAAGATCGCCAAGAGACGCAAAGGTCCAGGCCCATGCAGTGCAACAGGTTGCCAATATGCCACTGCCTCTGATGGCCGGATAGGCTCTTACGGCTGGCGCTTGGCGGCGGGGAGGGCAGGGTAGCGGGCGGAGCATGCGCACCCCACGCAAATACCTCTTTGTTTTCGCCATCCTGATCGCGCGCCTGCCCGGCGCGGAGCTGGTGCTCACGGATGCTGTCTACGGCAAGATCAACACCAGCGGGCTGGATCAGCCGCGGCTCTATGTGCTCGTCTCGGATCCCGAGGCGGGGGGCGGCTTTGTGACGTGGGACAATCCGGCCACGGGCGAGCGAGAGCCGGCGCTTTTGCGGGCCTTTGTCGATACGGGGGCCTCGGGCATCGCGATCAGCTACCTGCATGCGACGGGGGAGGGGGATCAGGCTGATCTCGGGCTGGCGGCGGAGGATTATCGCGGGGTGTTCACCGAAATCGGCATCGGCGGATCGGAGCTGGGCAACGTGGCGCGGCCCCTCGGGCTGTGGGTGCGCAACGACGGGGTGGGGGTGGACGGGGAGTTGTCGCCCGTGGATTTCGTGCCCTACGGCGATTTTAATTTCTGGGTGAGGCGCGAGGCGGGGGCGGTCGAGGTCACGGAGATTCAGGGGTTCCCGCTGGTCAGCCCGATCAATCTGGTGGGCATGCCGGTGATCCGGCAGCGCCGACTGTTGCTTGACCCCACGGCGATGGCACAGCTGGAGCCCTTGCGCACCGTGCTGCTGGCACCGGGCGAGTCGGAGCCGGATACCGAGGTGACGGTGGGGCTGGTGTTGCGGGATTTCATCGGCGATGTGGCGCCGCCCGGGGAGGTGTTGCCCTCGCACTCGGCCAACCCGCTCGTTCCCGGGATGACGCTCCACCACGGGGCGGGGGAGGCGGCCGGGGAGTGGCTGCTGGATACGGGTGCGGGATCCACCTTCGTGAGCTTTGCGCAGGCGAAGGCGGCGGGGCTGATCCCGGCGCAGTATGCTGACCTGGCGGCGTTCATGGCCGACTACACCGGACCTACGGTGGATGTGGGCGGCATAGGCGCGGCGCTGAAGGTGCCGAGGTTGACGGCGGAGCGCATCACGGTGCGGGCGCGGGAGGGGGTGACGCTGGTGTGGGAAAACGTCAGCCTGCTCGTCGCCGACGTGGCCGGGCTGGATGGAATCTTCGGTATGAACCTGCTGGTGCCGGCGGTGACGGTGGATCCGGCGGATCCGCTGGGGTCGCTCTTCGACATCTCGCCCGGGCCCTTCGACGCGATCGTCATCGATACGACCCACGCGGCCAATCCGGTGATGCGGCTGGGGGCGCCTGCGGCGGCGGGCACGCCCTGGGAGTGGCTGGCGCTGCGCTTTTCGGCGGCGGAGCGGCAGGACCCCGCGCTGGCCGGGCTGGCGGCGGATCCCGACGGGGACGGCCTGGCCAATCTGGTGGAATACGCGCTGGACCTCGATCCCCGCTCTCCGGCGGGGGCGGGCGCGCCTGTCGCCGGACGGGTGCGTGCGGGCGACGATTTGTATTTGGAACTCCACTACACGCGACCGGTGGGCGGGCGAGCCGGCGTCGTCTGCCATGCGGAGCTCTCGCGTGATCTGCGCACGTGGTCGCGCTCCGCCGCCGACGTGGCGGTGCAGGCGATCGTGCCGGATGCGCAGCCGGGGCGGGAGCGGGTGACGGTGCGCGCGGCGGCCCCGCTGCGGGCGGGCGAGGCGTTGTATCTGCGCCTCGCGGTCGAGCTCGCCGCGGAGGGCGGCTGATCGCCGGCGGCGCGCGAGGCGCGAGGGCCTGCGCGGAGCGGGGGGGGGGGCGTTTAGCGCGTCAGCTCGGGCAGGCGGACGGCCCCGGCCTCCGCGCCGCGGCGGGCCTGATCGTAGGCGACAACGGCCTCGGCGACGGCCTTGGCGATGCGCGCGCGGTAGGCCTCGCTCGCGATGAGGAGGGCTTCGGCGTCGTTGGAGAGGTAGCCGGCCTCGACGAGGACGGCGGGGCAATCGACGAGGCGGAGCACGGCGAAGCGGGCGCGCTTGTAGCCGCGATCCTCGGATTTGAGTTCGCCGAGGAGCTGGCGGTGGACGTGGTAGCCGAGCACGGCGCTCCAGACGTCGTGGCGGTTGCCCACCTGTTTCTCCTTATCCTCGGCGCTGGCCTTCAGGGAGGAGGTGGATCGCTGAAACTGGGGGGTGAGGACGTAGGTCTCGGTGCCGCGCACCTTGGGATTGTTGGCGACGGCGTTGAAGTGAACGCTGATGAAGAGGTCGGCGCGCGCGGCGTTGGCGATCTCGGCGCGCTGGGCGAGCGGGATGAAGCGATCATCGGTGCGTGTCTGCACGACGCGGAATTTTTTGGCGGCGAGCAGGGCTTCGAGGCGCAGCGCTACGTCGAGGGCGAAGTTTTTTTCGTCGAGACTGTGCTTTTTATTCTGGGTGCCGGTGTCCACTCCGCCGTGGCCGGCATCGATCACTATGGTGCGGAGCGGGCGCGCGGGCTGGCGCTCGGGGCGCAGGATGGGGAGGAGAAAGCGCTCGTAGTCGATGGCGGCGAGGTGAAGCGCGCCGCGGTGGAGCAGGGCGGGTTCACCGAGGAAGATGCGCATGCCGTCGAGCGTGGCCTCGCGCTTGTCGCCGGTGAGCACGAGCTCGCGGCCCACGGGGCCGGGCTGGCGGGGCTTGAGGGTGAGCGCCTGCCGCTCCGAATCGTAGGTGGCGCGATAGCCGAGTTTGGCGAACTGGGCGCGGGCGTCGTAGTAGTTGACACCCTCGACGCGGAGGCCGTGCGGCGCGACCGCGGGCGCGGAAGGGGCGGCGCGTAGGCAGGGTGCCGTGGCGAGGACCAGGCCGAGGACGGCAAGGGTCCAGGCGACGTGCGGAGCGCGGGTCAAAGTCGCGCGCAAAAAAGCCGCGAACCGCGAAAGCGGTGCGCGGCTGCGGAGAGAACGGGGGGAGCGAAGGGGCGCGGCCACGAGCCCGACCTCACTTGTGATCGTCGTCGTGATCGTCGTCGTGATCGCCCTTGCCGGAATCGTCGATCGCTTCCTCGTCGGCGTGGAGGGTGTATTTGCGCTTCCGCTTATTGGCGGGGTAGGGCGTGAGCATGACGTTGATCTGCTTGCCCATGAGTTTGGGGGCGGAGTCGGGGTGGCCCATGCCGGCGAGCTCTTCGAGGGCGCGGGTCATGACTTGGAAGCCGATCTCGGTGTGCGCCATCTCACGGCCGCGGAACTTGAGGCGAAGCTTCACCTTGGCGCCGTGATCGAGGAACTCCTCGGCGTGGCGGATCTTGGTGAGGAAGTCGTTGTTCTCGATGCGGGGGGTGAACTCGACTTCCTTGAGCTTGCTGGCCGTGGACTTGGCGTGGTTGGCCTTTTTCTGCTCTTCGTAGATGTATTTGCCGAAGTCCATGATGCGGCACACCGGCGGGGTGGCGTTGGCCGACATCTCGACGAGATCGAGATTGAACTGGCGGGCGAGGGCGAGGGCGCGCTCGGTCGGCAGGATGCCGAGCTGTTTGCCCTCGGGCGAGATGACGCGGATCTCGGGGACGCGGATCTTATCGTTGCGCTTGATGTGCGCAAAGGGGTCGTTGTTACGACGGGGGTAAGGTTGACCGGGGCGACGAGCGCCACCGCCGAAGGGTGCTGAGAGGGCCATCAATTATGCTGGGTGCAGGTTGCTAAACGGAACCTTATGACGCCTAGCCTCGGCGCAAAGACAACTGGAAAAGGGCCGGGCGCGGGAGCCGGCGTCGGGTTTGTCGTAGATGGCGAGCCGCTCGACAATGGCGCGGCTCTGGGCGTTGAGGCCGACCTGCTCCACGGCGGCGCCGGCTTCGCGGAATTTGATCACGATCTTGTCCAGCGCGTTGATCGAGGTGGTGTCCCAGAAGTGGGCGTGGGTAACGTCGAGGACCACGCGGGTGAGTTTTTCCCGCAGGTCGCAGGCCTGGGCAAAGGCGGTGGTTGAGGCGAAGAACAACTGGCCGCGCACGTGGTAGGTGCGCGCGGTGCCCTCGGCCGAGAAGTGGGAGGTCACGTGCAGCAGGCGCGCGATGCGGGCGGCGAAACAACCGTTCACGATCACGCTCGGGCGCCGCGGAGGGTGGCGGCGCTTCGGCTAGAGGGTCCGGATTGGTCGTGCATGGAAAATGGGGAATGGGCCGGCGCGCGTCATCGCGAGGCGCTGGGCCGGATCCGCTCGCTGGGTAATTTCAAGGCTTATGGAAATATTTTCACACACCGTAAGGTCCCCCATTCCGGGGATAAAAAAACGGACACAAAAGCGAAATACGCTTGTCTTTTGATAATTATAAACCCTGTTTTAATACCGCCCCATGACTCCCTACGACCACGCCGTCATCGCGTTCTATTTCCTGTTCATGCTGCTCATGGGCTGGGTGGCGGCGCGGGTGGTAAAAAACAGCAGCGACTACTTCCGTGGCGGCGGGCAGATGATGTGGTGGCTGGTGGGCGCATCGGCGTTCATGACCCAGTTCAGCGCGTGGACGTTTACCGGCGCGGCGAGCAAGGCCTATGCGGAGGGCTGGCCGATTTTCGTGATCTTTTTCGCCAACGCGATCGGGTTTGGGTTCAACGCGCTCTACTTCGCGCCGCGGGCGCGGCAGATGCGCCTCGTTACGGCGATCGAGGCGGTGCGCATCCGGTTCTCGCGGGCTAACGAGCAGTTGTTTACTTGGATGCAGATTCCGCTGGGCACGCTCTACGCGGGCATCTGGCTGAATGGGCTGAGCGTGTTTTTGGCGGCGGCCTTCGGATTTGATCTGGAGACGACGATTTTGGTGACCGGCCTTGTCGTGGTGGTGATGACCTTGGTGGGTGGGAGCTGGGCGGCGGTGGCGGGTGATTTTATCCAGGTCCTTATCCTGATGCCGGTGACGGTGGTGGCGGCTTATCTGGCGCTGCGCGAAGTGGGCGGGGTGGGGGCTTTTTTCGAGCGCCTGCCGGCCGGGCACGTGGATCTCTCGGCTGCTTGGGAGTCGCCGCTTCTGCTGCTGTGGGTGGCGGCGATTTTGGTGAAGCAGTTCGTGTCCACCAACAACCTCCTCGATGCCTCGCGCTACCTTTGCGTGAAGGACAGCGTGCACGCGCGGCGCGCGGCGATGCTGGCGGCGTGTCTCTTCCTCGTAGGCCCGATCGTGTGGTTCATCCCGCCGATGGCGGCGAGCATCGTGCATCCGGATTTGGGGACGCTCTATCCCACGATGAAAAATCCGTCCGAGGGTGCGTTTCTCGCCATCAGCGTGAGCACGATGCCGGCGGGCATGGTGGGCTTGCTGATCTGCGGCATCCTGGCGGCGACGATGTCATCGATGGACAGCGGGCTGAACCGCAACGCGGGGATCTTCGTTAAGAATTTTTATCAAACCACGCTGCGTCCGGGGGCGTCGGACGCGGAGCTGGTGCAGGCGGGCAAGATCACCACCGGCGTGCTGGGCGCGCTGGTGATCCTGGCGGGCCTGAATTTCTCCCGACTGGAGGGCGTGGGCCTGTTCGACCTGATGCTGCAATTCGGCACCCTGGTGGCGGTGCCCTACTCGGTGCCGCTGGTGTTGTCGGTCCTGGTCGCGCGCACGCCGCCTTGGTCGGGTTGGAGCACGGTGCTGGTGGGCTTGGCGGCCTCGTTTTTAACCACGCGTTACCTCGACGCGGCGTGGCTGGAGGCGACCTTCGGGCTGGCTCCGTTGGACGCGGCGGAGCGCGGCTACTGGACGGTGGCGATCGGGCTTTTTGTCAACGTGAGCGTCGGCACGGCGTGGTTCCTCGGCACGATGCGTTTCTGGTCGCGCACGCCGGCGGCGGTGCGCGAGCGCGTGGAGGCCTTCCATGCGCGCACGCTGACGCCGATCGATTTTGCGCGCGAGGAAGGGGCGGGCAGCGATCGCATGCAGGGCCGCGTGCTTGGGCTGTTGTGCCTCGGCTACGGCACGTTTATCACGCTGCTGGCGCTCATCCCGAACGATCTCACCGGGCGTCTTTGTTTCTTGTTTTGCGGCGGCGCGGTTCTGGTGATCGGAGCGGCCCTGCGGCGGGCGGCGCGGCCCGGAGCGAACGTGCCTACGGTCGCCGAGGCGGAGGCCCGCGGCGAGGAAGCGGAGGCGCGTCCATGATGCACCGGGGCAAAGCCGTGCTTCTGCCGCCGAATCGGGTGTGGCGCACCTACCAGGGCGGCGCCGAGCTGGATCGTCTGGCCTGCGTGGCCGCGCCGGCGGACGGGCATTTCCCGGAGGATTGGGTGGGCTCGGTCACGCGGGCGCGAAACGCGGGCCGCGAGCACCTCGCGGACGAAGGCGTGTCGCGCGTGCGGGTCGGCGGACGCGAGCATGCATGGGACGCGCTGCTCGCGAGCGATCCCGACTACTTTCTGGGCGAGGCCCATGCGGAGCGTTTTGGCGCGACGCCGCAGTTGCTGGTCAAGCTCCTCGACTCGGCCGTCCGGCTGCATTTTCAGGTGCACCCAACGGCGGAGTTTGCCCGCCTGCGGCTCGGTGCGTCGTCGGGCAAGACCGAGGCCTACCACGTGCTGGCGGTGCGTCCGGGCGCGGAAGGCCGCATTTACCTCGGGTTTCAACGCCCGCCCGATCGCGCGGGGCTGAAGCGCATGATCGAGCGCCAGGACATCGCCGCGCTCGAGGCCTGTTTCGATCCGGTGACGGTGCGGGCGGGTGACACGTTTTTGGTCCCGGGTGGCACACCCCACGCGCTCGGCGCGGGCTTGCTGCTGGTCGAGATCCAGGAGCCCAGCGACCTTGTGGTGCGTTTCGAGTTTGAGCGCGGCGGCTACGTGCTGCCCGAGGTGGCGCGTTTCATGGGACGCGGCCTGGATTTTTGCCTGGACGTGTTTGACCTCGGTGCGGCGTCTCCGGCCGAGGCGCGTCGTTGCCTGCCGCGTCGCCTGCGCGAACTCGGCCCCGACTCGTGGCAGGAGGAGCTGATCGGGCCGACGCAGACCCCGTGTTTCCGCCTCCGTCGCACCCGGCTCGGCTCCGCCCTGACCAAAACCGAACGCGAGCCCGCCATCGTGATTGTGACCGAGGGTGCCTGCGAACTTGAGGCCGGCGGCGAGCGCCACGCGCTGCGCTTCGGCGACAAATTTTTTCTTCCCGCCGGCGTGGGCCCCGTGGCCCTGAGCCCCCGTGCCGGCGGCCCCTGCCAACTGCTCGAATGCCTTCCTCCCCTGTCATGAAACTTCTCGCCCCCGCCCCGGCGGCTCCCGCCGCGACCGCCCTCCGCCCCTCCCGTGAAGCCGCGAAGCCACGCCGTCCGGCCTCGTTGTTGCTCGCGATCTCCCCGCTCGACGCGCGGGAGTTTCTGCCCGACGCGCTCGGCGCCGAGGTGCGCGGTTTCGCGGCCGATTACCACGAATTCAATCCGCTCGTCGGTTCGCCGGAGGGCTTTGCGCGACTGCTGGCCCAGCTCGATCCCGAGATCGTGGTGACGGGCTGGAAAACCCCGCCCTTGCCCGAGAACCTGCCGCCCAGTCTGCGCTATGTCTGTCATCTCACCGGCACGGTGCGCGAGCTGGTGCGGCGACGCCACCTGGAGGACGGGCTACTGGTGACCAACTGGGGCGGCTCGATCGCCCGTGTGGTCGCGGAGGGAGCGCTTTTTCACGTGCTGGCCTCGCTGCGCCGCGCCACCCACTGGGCCCTGGCCATGCACCGCGACGGCGCTTGGAAGACCCGCGAGGCCGAGACCGCGTCCCTCTTCGGCCGACGCATCGGCATCCATGGTTTCGGCCGGGTGGCGCGTGAACTCGTCGCCCTGCTCGCGCCCTTCGGCGCCCGCGTCTCGGTGTGCGCGCCCGACGTGGACGCGGCGGCCGAGCGCGCCTACGGTATTCGTAAAGTCGATACGCTGGAGGGGCTGTTTGCCGACAACGACGTTGTGATCGAGCTGGCGCCCTTGAATCCCGAAACGGAGGGCATCGTGACCGAGCGTCTGCTCCGTCTGCTGCGCCCAGGCTCGGTGTTCGTCAACACCGGCCGCGGCCGGGTGGTGGAGGAGGCCGGTCTGGTCAACGTGGCGCGGGAGGGAAAGGTGTTTTTCGGGCTCGATGTCTTTGCGGTCGAACCACTGGCGGCGGATCATCCCCTGCGCGGTCTGCCCAACGTGACGCTCACGCCCCATCTCGGCGGGCCGACCACCGACCGGCGGCGCGACGCCGGCGCCCACGGCGTGCGCAACCTGCGCGCCTACGCCGCGGGGGAGCCGCTTGAGGCGGTGGTCACGCCCGAACTCTACGACATCAGCTCCTGATTTCCCCGAGATATCTTCACGCCATGTCCGTTCTCGCACCCCGTATTTCCGAACCCGCCGCCGAGCCGTCCGTGCCGGCGGACTACGCGTTGTGGCGGGCGCGGGCGCGCGAGTTGTTGGAGCCCCTCGCGGGGTTGATGTCGCCTGGGCGCGCGTTGCTGCCCCTGCCTGGCCGGCCCAGCGACCACGATGCGCAGGCCGACCGGCTGGAGTCGTTTGCCCGGCCGATGTTTCTCGCCGCGCTCTACCTGCAATCCTCGCCCGAGGGCGAAGGCGCGGCGGCCCTCGCCTTTCGCGAGCGTCTGGCGGCTTGGTTTCGCGCCGGTCTGGTGGCGGGGGCGGACGCGGCCTCGCCCGAATACTGGGGGCCCGACGCCAACTACCACCAGCACCACGTCGAGATGGGGCTCATGGCCATCGGCCTGCGCCTGGCGCGCGAGCAACTCTGGGCGCCCATCGCCGCCGAGGAGCGCGTCCGCGTGCTGACGTGGTTCGCGACCGCGCGCGGCGGCGGGATCGTGAACAACAACCACCTCTTCATGTCGGTGCACATCCTCGAGTTTCTCGGGGCGGAAGGGGCGGGGCACCGCACCGACCGCGCGGTGATCACGGCGCACCTGAATCAACTTGAGACCATGCATCGCGGCGGTGGCTGGTTCGAGGACGGCATCAACCAAGCCTACGATCACTACAACGCCGACGAGGCCAGGGCGCGGCGCTGGCGGGACTGGGCGCGGCTTTTCCTCGCGGATTATCAGCACTTCTTCGCCGCGAGCGGGGAGCATCCCGCCTTTGGCCGCTCCATCGCCTACCGTTTCAACGCCGTCGCTCCCTTCGGTCTGGCGGCGGCGGAGGACGCGCTCGGGCTGCCGGCCGGCCGGGCGCGGCGTCTGTGCACCCGAAACCTGGAGTTTTTCATCGCCCGGCCCATCCGTGACGAGGCGACCGGGTGCCTCGCCCCCGGCTTTGTCGATGCCTGGCCGGACATCGTGGAGCCCTACTCCTGCCCGGCCTCGCCATACTGGTGCGCCAAGGGCTTTACCCCGCTCCTGCTGCCGCCCGCCCATCCGTTCTGGACCGAGCCGGAGCAGGCCCTGCCCGTCGAGGCGGAGCCGGACTTCGCGCGTGTGATGACCGCGCCGGGCCTGGTGGTCCGTGGTTTGCCCGGCGGCGAGGTCGAGATCCTCAACGCCGGCTCCATGGTATCCAACGGCCAACTACGCTACGGCGCCTGGAAGTGGAGCAAACTCTCCTACCGCACCGGCGCGGGCTTCACGTTCTCCTTTCCGGAGCCGACGACCTGGTCGGCCGACGGCGCGCTCACCGCGCGTTTCGCGGATGGTCGCCAAGGCGGGCGGCACTCGACCACGGCGGTCGAGCTCGCGTGCGACCATCTCGGTTTTGCCTGCAACCTCGGTCTCAAGATCGGCCAGGCCAACGTCGGCGCGGAGACCTTCGTGTTTTGGCACGCCGGCTGGCTGCTGCATGTGCACCATGTCGCGCCGCGCCAACCTACCGAGCTTGCGCTGGGCGGCTTTGCCTTGCCGCTGGCCTCGACGCGGGTCGCGCGCCAGGGCGGAGACGGGGTGTTGTCGGCCTGGTCGGACGACGGTCGCGGCACCGTGCTCCAGATGCTCACGCCTGGCGGCAAGGCGGGTTGGGACGAGCGGACCGATGCCGCCGCGCCGCGCCGCCACACCCACGCGCCCTGGCACGTCACGCCTGTATTCAGTTTTTCCCCACAAGATAAACCGCTGGTGATTGCCGCCCTTTCCTGGATCGGCCGGGACCGCGCCGAAGCCGGGGCCTGGACGGTTGCGGATCGCGCCGCCGGCGCTTGGACGCTGCGCCATTCCGCGCTCGGCGAATGGCGCGTCGCGCACTGGTCCCTGCCCACCCTTTCCCCATGACATCCCCCCTAAAGTTGCTCGTTTGCCTGCTCCTGCCCATCCTTGCCCTGCGCGCGGAGGACGCGATCACCACCGCCGCGCCGGCTGGTTTCCCCGACGCGGAGACCCACGTGTTTCGCGAAGCGACGCCCGAGCCGGTGCGCCTGCATGTGTTCAAGCCCAAAGACTGGCGGGCCTCGGATCGTCGGCCCGGTTTTGTTTGGTTCTACGGCGGTGGCTTCGTGCGCGGCACGACCGCGCAGTCGGCTGGCTGGGCACGGCGCGCGGCGCGCGAAGGCATGATCGGCATCGCGCCCGATTACCGCACCATCGCGCGCTGGCCCGGCGTCAGCGCCACCGCGACAGTGGCCGACGCCCGCGCCGCCCTGCGCTGGGCGCAGGACAACGCCGAGGTGCTTGGGCTCGA
This sequence comes from Opitutaceae bacterium, assembly GCA_025457685.1. Taxonomy (GTDB): domain Bacteria; phylum Verrucomicrobiota; class Verrucomicrobiia; order Opitutales; family Opitutaceae; genus IMCC26134_A. Next base: position 903 of record JALOTV010000062.1, on the reverse strand, counting down.
TCCCGAGCGCATCGTGGTCGGCGGTTCCTCCGCCGGCGGTCACCTCGCGCTCTGGACCGCGATCACCAAGAGCCCCATGGGCCTGCCCGACGCCGAGGCACCGCGCTTCAAGCCCGCCGCGCTGCTGCTGACCTGCCCCGCCGCCGACACCTCCAAGGCCAGCGGCATGCGCGGCGAGCGCTTCAAGGCCATTGATCCCGGCTTTGATCCCGATTCGTTTTCCCCCCTGCAGAATCTCGACGCCAAGATGCCGCCTACCTTGCTGATCCATGGCGACGCCGATGTGACCGTGCCCTATGCGCACGCCGTCGCTCTGCATCGCGCGCTCACCGAGACGGGCAACGTTTGCGAGTTCGTCACCGTGCCGGGCGGCACGCATAAATTCTCCACTGAATTGGCCGAGTGGAAGACCAAGGTGCCCGAACTGCACAAAGCCTTCCTCACCAAACACGGCATCCTGCCCGTGACCGTGGCGCGCTAAGCGCCGTCCGCAACCTGAGCCCCACATCCCCCGTCATGCCTCTTCCCCGTTTTCTCTCCGTTGTCGCGCACGTGCCGGCCAACGCACCTCGCACCCTGGTGCTCGCCGGCCGGGCCGATGATTTCCGCGCCTACGTGACCAGCGGCCCCGGCCGCGTGGCGTTTGAAAAACTGCGCGCCGATTTCGACGCCGAGTTCATCGATCTCGCCTTCCCCGCCGAGCCGACGACCTACGGCGACCCGGAGCCCAAGACACGCGATTCCGCCAAGGCCGACCGCTGGCGCGCCGACCAGGACACGGCAGGCCTGGTGTCGGGCGTCGCGGAGGCGGGCGCCTTGCTCTGGCTCGGCACCGGCGAGCCCCGCTACCTCGCCAAGGCCAAGGAGTTTTTGCTCAAGTCCACCGAGTGGAGCCTCGACGCC